>CAYSGK010000119.1:0-6563 GCA_964430395.1 uncultured Methylophaga sp. | reverse complement strand
TGAAAGTATTTCTAAAGCAGCAATGCGGTAGGCCTCTGCAAGTGTCGGGAAATTAAATGTACTTTCAACAAAAATATCAACATCAGCATTACAAAGCATCGCCATATGACCAATATGTATCACCTCCGTTGAGCCTTCGCCCACCAACATTACACCTAATATTTTTTCACCTTTAGAGTCCGCCACAATTTTTAGTAGGCCTTCAGTATTGCCTGAAATTTGTCCTCGTGCAACTTCTGCAAATTTAGCTGTTCCGACAATAATATTTCCATATTGCTCTCGTGCTTGTTTTTCTGTTAAACCAACAGAAGATAGTTCAGGGATGGAATATATTCCAGCAGGAATCAACTGGCTCATACCTCCTATTTTTATTCCCAAGGCATTACATGCCGCACGACGTCCTTGCTCCATCGAGGCTGAAGCTAATGATGGCGGCCCAATAACATCTCCAGCTGCATAAATATTCTCAACTTCTGTGCAGAGCATATCATCAACACTAATTAGGCCTTTTTCATTAAGCGACAAGCCAGCATTTTCAAGCTGAAGGCCATCAACATTTGCCAACCGCCCGGCTGCACATAATAATTTTTGACTGCGTACTATCGTGCCATCAGCACATTCGGTCACCACTTCACTGACTTCATCCCAATATACTTTTTCAACATTTTGCTTTCCTAACCAGGTGCCCCCCATACTTTTGAATGCTTTCACAAAAGTATCTGTCATATCACTATCTAGAAAACCTAATGGCGTTGGATAACGATCTATCATAGTCACTTTTACACCCAGCGCCTGAAAAATAGAAGCATATTCGCTGGCAATAACACCGCCACCAAGCACTGTCAGACTCGCCGGTAAATACAACATAGATAGAATTGAGTCACTATCAAAAATATGCTCGTGATCAATGGGAATATTGTCGGGTTTTCTTGGATAAGAACCCACTGCGAGAATGACTTTACTTACACTTACGTCAACTGTATCACCATCAACTTTAGTTATTTTCATAGTGTGGCTATCAACAAAGCTCGCTCGACCATGTATACGGTCAATTTTATTACGATCAATTTGTTTCCGCATATATCGATCATGTGATTTGAGAACATCATCCAAGCGATCAATCAGTGTAACCATTTCTGTTGCTTCACTAAGTTCAAAATCTGCTAATGCCGCATTTTGTCGCATATGCTTAACTCGCAATGCATTTTCACGTAGCGTTTTTGAAGGAATAGTCCCCCGGTGAACACATGCTCCGCCAAATAGACTATCGCGCTCAATAATAGCAACGCTTTGCCCAGCCTTAGATGCCTGGACAGCTGATTTTTGACCAGCTGGACCACTACCAATGACTAATACATCATAACTCGCTTGTATTTTACTCATGATGACAATCCTTCCAAACGTACTTTCACAGATTCGGTTTGTTCATAAATTTTTTCTACATCTTCTTGATAGAGATTTAATTTACCCAAAACAGGCAAAGCAAATAACGTTTCTTTATCAAGCTTATCTGGCGTTAACATATTCGTGGCAAAGCGTGAACCGACTACAACATGTGTCGCCTGAACACCTGCTGTTAATGTACTGTTGTAATCAGTGTAGGCACAGACAGCTTCAACCACCGATGCTGGCATTTGCCATTTATGGACGACAGCTTCACTTACCTGTTGGCAATATTTATTTTCTAATTGATGCACCTCGTCTGCTGTTAGAGAAACAGTCTGTTTCTTTGCCAACTCTAGAATAGTTTGCAAAACGGCGGGGCGACCAATTGAGTGCAATAAACCGGCAAGAAATGCCACTTCAACATTACTACGGCAATGACGAGCCACTTCTTTTGACCAAAGCGACGTAGCAATCGCATGCTGCCAAATACCTGCAACATAGTCCTCATAGTCTGGCGTGTTAAACATTTTGGCGCCAATTGCGGCGGCTAGTGCAATTTCACTAATAATAGTCATACCAAGGCGAGCAACGGCTTGTTGCAGTGAAACTAAATTAGATAGAGGCGTGTAAGCCACCGAATTAGCAATGCGCATAACATGGCCTGCAAGTGATTGATCACTTTGAATGAGTTTTGCCATTTCAGTGGCATCCGTCTCAGGGTTTTGTGCTAGTAATAGTGCTCTATTTGCGACTTCGGGCAGCATTGGGACATCAATCTCACCACGATTAATTATTTGTCTTAGCGAGTCTTCCAGAGAAAAGGGTGTATTGTCTTGTGAATTCATCAGGTACCTTCATATTTAATTTACCTACTAAATGAAGCATAATTAATGCCATAAATACCCATAACATATGAAATTCAGACTATAAACTAAGCACCTTCAGAAAAAACAATTGTCCTACGTCCTGAAATAATAATGCGATGTTCAATATGTGCTTTCACTGCACGTGCTAATACTAAACGCTCAATATCTTTACCGATCATAACCAAATCTTCAGGAGTATTATCATGCATAACACGTTCGACATCTTGTTCTATAATCGGCCCTTCATCTAAATCAGCAGTAGCATAATGCGCTGTTGCACCAATAATTTTTACGCCTCGCGCATAAGCTTGATGATAAGGTTTAGCCCCTTGAAATGCGGGTAGAAAGCCATGATGAATATTGATCACATGACCTGAATGCCGCTGCACAAAATCTTCAGATAAAATTTGCATATAGCGCGCCATTACCACTAAATCAATATCATGCTTTTCTAGCAAATTATTGATTTGCGCTTCTTGTTGTGGTTTTGTTTCCTTGCTAATTGGCAAGTGGTGAAACGGCACATTAAATTGCTTTGCCATATTCTCCAAATCATTATGATTACCTATAACCAATGGAATATCACATTTCAGTTCTCCCTCTTGCTGGCGCAGTAATAAATCATAGGGGCAGTGAGAAGCTCTAGTTACCAATAATGCAACACGGCATGGTACATCCGAATAACGTACTGACCACTCTAAACCTAATGTAGTCGCGAATTCAGTAAATTGCTGTTCTAACTGTTCACGCTGTAATTGGCCATCATCTTCCAATTTTATGCGCATAAAATATTGACCATCTTGCAGATCAGTATATTGCTGACAATGTAGAATATTATATTGTCGCTGTGCAAAAAAGCTGGTGATGCTAGCGACTAAACCCTTTTGATCGGGGCATTGAATAAGAAAAACAATTGCATTCATAAGTTTATATACTTTTTAAAATAGGTTTATACCCGAATTAATATTCATTATATTTATCTGATCGACCTTTTACTTTTTCTACTGGGTATTTAATTGCATTTTTCTTTATCTTAGCTTCAACAGCTTTATTAATATCAATATCTAAATCATAGCAAAGATACGTTAGATAAGCGACCACATCTGCGACTTCATCTTCTAATGCTTCACGTTTATCTGAATTTAATTTTTGCACAATTTGTTCATCATTTTGCCACTGAAACCATTCTAATAATTCAGAAGCTTCTATTGATAATGATATAGCGAGATCTTTTGGTGTATGAAATTGTTCCCAGTCACGTTGATGACGAAAATCGATAAGCTTTTTCACAATATTAGGTTTAATCATAATCTAAAAACTCTACAACTTTAGCTAAAAATTGCTGTGGTGCTTCAGCATGTACCCAATGCCCAGCTTGTTCAATAGTATAAACTTCTGAGTTGTGGAATTGGCGAGCAATAAGCTGTTCATCTTCAATTTGAATAAACTGAGCCAGCCCTCCCCGAATAAAGCAACATTCAACATCAATAGTTTGTTGTTCACATACTGGTGCCAATAAATGATGGTAGTTTTCATTTAGTGCGGCTAAATTTATTCGCCACTTCAATTTACCTTCTTTTGATATGAGATTCATTAGCAAAAATTGCCTTACAGCTCTATCAGGTAATTGTTCCATGAGCGCCTCATCAACATCTCTACGTCTTGAATAGAGTGACAAATCAAGATTTATTAATAAATTAAAGATCTTCTTTTGTGTATCAATATAAGGTCGAGGCGATATATCGACCACAATTAATTTAACTAATCGTTCGGGATATGTCGCCGCAAATGCCATGGCCACTTTGCCACCTACCGAGTGTCCAATAATATTGGCTCTTTCTATACCTAAGTCATCAAATAATTCGATTAAATCAGCGACCATAAGAGGATAATCTTGCTGTGCACTATGTGGTGATACCCCATGGTTACGTAAGTCTATGGTTATGACCTTTGCATAGGCTGATAACTGCTTGGCCATTGCACGCCAATTATCTGATGAGCCGAAAAGGCCATGTATAATGACTAAGGGATGTCCTGTTCCGGTGACCTGATAATGTAATTTCATTTAATACGCTTGCTTACTTTATAATTAAAGTAATTTTATGTTATTTGGAGTCATTTGTGGAAGATGAAACAGTTTTAATTATGCTTGTGCAGCAATATGCGGGTAAATTCGGTATTACTTTTAGTTCGAAATATCTTGATGATAGTAATAAAAAAGCCAAGCTTATCGCTTTAATTCAAGAAGCACTTGCTGGAAAACGTGGGCCTGTGACCGACGATGATTTAGTTTAAAAAGCTTAAATAAAAAGACCGCCTTTGGGCGGTCTTTCAAATTAAAAATAGTATCGCTGAGTTAACCTTCCAATTTCTCAAAGATTAATGTGGCATTCGTGCCACCAAAACCAAAGCTATTCGACATAATCGTTTTTAAACCTGCATTATCCTTGCGTTCTCGGATAATCGGCACACCTTCTGCCTCCGGATCTAAATTATCAATATTTGCTGATGCGGCAATAAAGTCATTTTCCATCATTAACAAACAATAAATCGCTTCTTGCACTCCTGCGCCACCTAATGAGTGCCCTGACAATGATTTTGTTGAGCCTACCACTGGGATCGGTTTATTACCAAACGCTTCCTTTACTGCTCCTAATTCAGCCAAATCACCTACTGGCGTACTGGTGCCATGCGCATTGATGTAATCAATAGGTGCATCAACGGTCGACATCGCTAATTGCATGCAACGAATAGCGCCTTCACCTGATGGAGCAACCATATCATAACCATCAGATGTTGCAGCATAACCTGTTAATTCAGCATATATTTTGGCGCCGCGTGCTTTGGCATGTTCATATTCTTCTAATACCAAGACACCACCGCCACCCGCGATAACAAACCCATCACGATCTGCATCATAAGCACGAGAGGCCTTTTCTGGAGTGTCATTATATTTAGTAGATAATGCACCCATCGCATCAAATAATGAACTCATCGTCCAATGCTCTTCTTCACCACCACCAGCAAAAACAATATCTTGTTTACCAAGCTGTATTTGCTCCATCGCATTACCGATACAATGCGCACTGGTTGCACAGGCGGATGACATTGAATAATTAACACCCTTAATCTTGAACGGTGTTGCTAAACACGCTGATGTTGTACTGCCCATTACTTGTGTTACACGATAAGGGCCAACACGACGAATACCTCTTTCACGTAAAATATCAGCCGCTTCAACTTGATTAGCAGAAGACGCACCACCAGACCCCATAACAAGACCTGTTCGTGGGTTAGACACTTGATCTTCAGTTAAACCAGAATCAACAATAGCCTGCTTCATTGAAATATATGCATAAGCGGCAGCATCACCCATAAAACGTAATACTTTACGATCGATATGCTCTTTAAAATCAATATCAACACTGCCTGCAACATGACTTCGAAAGCCCATATCTGCATATTCTTGTTTAAAACGGATCCCTGATCGTCCTAAACGAAGTGATTCTGTAACTGTTTCAGCATCCAATCCCAAACAAGATGTAATACCTAAACCTGTAACAACAACTCGTTTCATTATTGTGTTCCTAAAAATTATCTGTAGATGTGAAGAGACCCACTCGAAGATCTTTCGCCACATAAATTTCACGGCCGTCAACCGACACGCTACCATCAGCAATGGCTAAAACCAACTTACGTGCGATAACACGTTTCAAATCAATCTTATAGCTTACTTTTTTGGCGGTGGGTAAAACTTGGCCTGAAAATTTCACTTCACCAGATCCTAATGCACGGCCATGACCTGGGTTTCCCAACCAAGCAAGATGAAAACCAACCAATTGCCACATAGCATCTAAACCTAGACAACCCGGCATAACTGGATCCCCCGGAAAATGACAATCAAAAAACCATAAATCAGGTGAAATATCTAATTCAGCAATAATTTCGCCCTTACCATATTTTCCACCCTCATTTGAAATATGTGTAACACGATCCATCATCAGCATATTAGGTGTAGGCAATTGAGCATTGCCTGCGCCAAACATCTCGCCGCGACCGCATTGCAAAAGCTCTTCGTATGTAAATGATGATTGTTTACCCATATTATTATTCTAAAAACCTATATTTTGTGGAGGTGTAATGATATCACGACAAGCAGTAAATCTTAAAAGAAACCTTAAAGATACCCAAGGTATCGTGACATAAAAAAACCACGATATACAATCAATCTACCGTGGCTTCTTAAACTGCTGATTACGGGTATATACCCGTGATCATTCAAGTTGCGGTTTTTTGGTGCCTATAATGGAT
>CAYSGK010000118.1:0-6666 GCA_964430395.1 uncultured Methylophaga sp. | reverse complement strand
GTCTAGCATCCACTTGATAAGGCGCAACAATAGCCTGTGTTGGGCAAATATCAATACAGGCGACACATGAACCACAATGTTCTGATATTGATTGCGTAAGTGGCAACGGCAGATCGGTATAAATTTCACCTAAGAAAAAATAAGAACCGTGCTCGCGATTTAAGATATTGCTGTGCTTACCCACCCAGCCAATGCCTGACTTTTCTGCCAAAGCCTTTTCCATAACAGGCGCACTATCACAAAAAACCCGGTACCCCATCTCAGCGATTTCTGTTTTTATTTTATCGGCCAGCTTTACTAAGCGCTTGCGCATTAACTTGTGATAATCTCGCCCCAAGGCATAACGAGATACAAAACCTAGTTGATCATTATCCATAACAGACCAAGGCTCTGCAGAGGGTTCAGGCCAATAATCCATTCGAACAGTAATGACCCTTACCGTCCCAGAAACAAGTTCTTCTGGTCGTGTGCGCTTGGTGCCATGGTATGCCATATAAGCCATTTCACCATGAAAGCCCTTCGCTAACCACTGTGTTAAATCTTTTTCAGCTTTGCTCAAATCAATATCGCTAACGCCAAGCTGTTGAAAACCATTATCTTTTGCCCACCCGCGCAATAAATTTAACAATTCATTTTCCGACAATGCTGTATTTAACTTACTCATACAGGCATTATATGTGATAAATACATCAATAAATTTGGAAAAAACATGCTTAATTTACCTCATGACCTTTTCTCCGCAGAACAAACACGTGAAATAGATAGGATAGTGACCGAGCAACATAAGGTCTCAACGGCAAAATTAATGTCGCGTGCAGGTATTGCGGCGCTCACCTCCATTAAAAATCATTGGCCTCAAGCTGAACGGGTATTAATACTTTGTGGTACAGGCAATAATGGTGGTGATGGTTTTGAACTAGCACATCAAGCGATTGACGATGGTTACCGTGTTGCAGTCATTCAAGTGGGAAACGATCCGCTTGGCAATGAAACAACAGCTGCCCGCGATGCTTTTTTGGCAACAGGTTCTGAAATTCAGCATTTTGATGGTAAATTACCTTCAACAGATGTCCTTGTCGATGCGCTTATTGGTACCGGCCTTAACCGTGAAATTTCTGGTGAATTAAGAACCGTTATTGAGGCTATAAATGAAGTCAAACGAACACCTATTTTATCTCTCGATATTCCATCAGGGCTGAATGCAGATACAGGAAGTGCGCAAGGCATCGCAGTTAAAGCAACAATCACACTCAGTTTTATAGGTCTTAATAAAGGCTTATTCCTCGGTGAAGGGCCCAATTACAGCGGCACTATATGTTTTGATTCATTACAAGTTCCAGCGGCAATTTTAAATGAATTCACACCGATTGCCCGGCGTGTGAGTTTAGAAAATGATGCCACGGAATTACTCGCCCCACGTGAGCGCACTGGTCATAAAGGTTTATATGGTCATTTGCTTATTATTGGTGGTGATCATGGCATGCCCGGTGCGGCACGTGTAGCTGCTGAAGCAGGGGCACGAGTAGGCGCAGGCTTAACAAGCATTGCAACGCGGGCAGAACACGGCCCTTTGCTTAATCTGACACGACCAGAACTCATGTGTTACGGCGTCGATAATGCGGATGATATAGCGCCATTAATTGAGCGTGCTAATTCACTCACCGTTGGCCCAGGCTTAGGTCAATGTGAATGGGGAGAAAGCTTATTTCAAGCCGCTATTGATTCTAAACTACCAATGGTAGTAGATGCTGATGCGTTGAATATGTTGAGTTCAAATCCGCAGCACTATGATAATTGGGTATTAACGCCACACCCTGGTGAAGCGGCACGCTTATTAGGTTGTTCATCTGCCGATATTCAAAATGATCGTTTTAAAGCGGCACAAGAACTACACAAACGTTATGGCGGCATTATCGTACTCAAAGGCTCTGGCACATTAATTAATAATGGTGAAGTGCCTACACGCTTATCCACTTGGGGTAACCCCGGCATGGGAAGTGGGGGCATGGGCGATGTGCTTGCCGGTGTGATTGGCGGTCTATTAGCGCAAGGATTCCCACTTATGGACGCAGCCTGTGTAGGGGTAACCCTGCATGGTATGGCAGGTGACAAGGCTGCTGAGCAAGATGGTGAGCGCGGTATGTTAGCCATGGATCTTATCCCTCATCTCAGACATTTATCCAACCTTATTTATTAACTAAATGGGGCGAAATATGCACCTAGCCGACGAAGCTGCCACCCTTGATCTTGGTGCTAGCATTGCAAGGCTCTGTCCTCAGCAACAGTTTACTATTCACTTAGAAGGTGAACTGGGCGCAGGGAAAACAACATTATGTCGAGGCCTATTACGTGAACTTGGCCATCGAGGAAAGGTCAAAAGCCCTACCTACACCTTAGTTGAGCAATATAATTTAGCAGATCGTGCTGTTTTCCATTTTGATTTATATCGATTGGTTGACCCTGAAGAACTTGATTATATTGGACTAGATGATTATATGAACTGTGATTCTCTTTGTTTAATAGAATGGCCACAACAAGGTGGAAATTACTTACCCAAGCCAGATATAATAATCGGGCTACAGTATGATAAAAATGGCAGGCAAGCTAGTATCGTTGCCTGTTCTGAGTGTGGAACATTACTCTGTGCTGACTTAGCTTAATAAGCGATATTTGCACGAGTCATCTTTTCGCTATGATGGCGTTAAAAAGAGTCTTAATAAATGATAGGAAATAACAAATGCTCCGTGTTTTTCTGAGCCTGATTTTACTTACTTTTAGTTTCACTACGTGGGCAGCCTCGGTTACGGGCGTACGTTTATCAAATTCGGATGAGGGTTCGCGGCTTGTTATTGACCTCACTAAATCAGCTACATATAAAACATTCACCTTAGATAAACCACATCGTTTAGTGATTGATCTGCGCAATACCATATGGACAAAAGCAACCACATTACCTGAATTTTCAGGTCAGCTTATAAAGAATATTCGCCATGCACAAAGAGATGAAACGCTTCGTTTAGTCTTAGATCTAACAACGAAAATAAAATATGAAACGCATAAACTAGCTTCGGATCAAACACATTCATATCGCCTAGTAATTGATTTAAATGACCCTAACCAAGCTAATCCCAAGACTCAACAAACTAAAGCTAAACCTACACCGGTTCCCTCTTCTCAAACAAAAGCCAAGATTGAACCCAAACCTGAGAAACCAAAACCCGTTATCGCAATTAAAGAAAAACCGAAACCGAAACGCGATATTGTTATCGCTATTGATGCTGGACATGGCGGCAAAGATGATGGCGCGACTGGCAGAACTGGCACCAAAGAAAAAGATGTGGTGCTAGCCATCGCAAAACGCTTAGCAAATTTAGTCGATAAAGAACAAGGTATGCGTGCCTATTTAGTACGCTCCACCGATACCTTTATCAGTCTTCGTCAGCGTATAAATCGCGCCCACAAACAAAAAGCAGATATGTTTATTTCAATCCATGCTGATTCTTTTCGTAATAATCAAGCAAAAGGCGCTTCGGTTTATGTTTTATCTCAACGAGGCGCCAGTAGTGAAGCCGCTCAACTATTGGCTGATAAAGAAAATGCCGCCGATCTTGTGGGCGGCATAAGTCTAGAAGACAAAGACGATCTACTTGCTTCAGTATTATTAGATCTATCTCAAACAGCCAGTCTAGAAGCAAGCATTGAAGTTGCAAGTACAGTCTTGGCCGGTTTAAAACGTGTCGGTCATGTCCATAAAAAACAAGTGGAATCCGCATCATTTGTAGTATTAAAATCACCTGATATTCCATCGGTACTTGTTGAAACTGCTTTTATTTCTAATGCCGATGAAGAGCGTAAACTCAACTCTGCCAGCCATCAAAATAAACTGGCCCGCGCCATAATGTATGGCATTCGGCATTATTTTCAACGCAATCCGCTTCCTGGCACTAATATGCCACAACAACATATTGTCAGTAATGGCGATACATTAAGCACTATTGCACTTCGTTATCAAGTCACCTTAAGCCAATTAAAAAAGAAAAATAAGTTAACAAGCAATACGCTCAAAATCGGTGAAGTATTGCTTATTCCATAACTATGGCCAGCAATCGCATTCACGCTCTTCCAGTCCATCTTGCCAATCAAATCGCTGCCGGTGAAGTAATCGAACGCCCCGCCTCCGTTGTCAAAGAGCTTATCGAAAACAGCCTTGATGCGCACGCTAGCCAAATTGATATTGATATTGAAGGTGCTGGTAGTCAGCTTATCCGCATTCAAGATAACGGCGAAGGCATTCATCCAGACGATCTTATTATTGCGCTCAGTCGCCATGCCACCAGCAAAATTCATTCTAGCGAACAGCTCAGTCACATTAGTAGCCTAGGTTTTCGTGGTGAAGCATTGCCAAGCATTACATCCATTTCTCATTTAACACTCACTTCTCGTCAAAAAGATGCTGATTGTGCCTATCAAATCACCCATGGCGACACAGAAATCACGCCTGCATCACATCCTTATGGCACCACTTTCGAAGTGCGCGATTTGTTTTTTAACCTACCTGCTCGGCGTCATTTTCTCCGCAGCAATAAAACTGAACAACATCACATTCTAACGACCATTCAGAGATTAGCCCTAAGCCAGTTTAATGTCGGCTTTCATTATAAATATGCAAACTCAAGTAAATTAAAATTAGCGATTGCCAATACGTTTGAAGAGCGCCAACAGCGTGTCGCCAAAATTTGCGGCAAAAGCTTTATCGATAATAGTTTTTACATTGAACAGACCTATGAGGACATTGCGCTATCAGGCTGGTTAGGTAAAGCCGAATCCCATCGCGCACAAACTGATGTTCAATACTTCTTTATAAATGGTCGCGTTATTCGTGATCGGGTGATTAATCATGCTATTCGCCAAGCCTACGGTGAGCATATTCCAGCAGGTCGGCAAGCCGCTTACGTACTTTATCTAACAATCCCGCTCGATACTGTCGATATTAATGTGCACCCCACAAAGCATGAAGTCCGTTTTCGGAATGCCCGTTTAATTCATGGTTTAATTATCTCGGCGATTCAAGATGCATTATCAAACACCGATAATATTGCCATCGTAAAAACACCAGAGCATGATTCTATTGCTGAACAGGTACCAACATACCATTCACAACCGTCGTCGCTTTCGAATAGCCCCTTAACTACGGATATCCCTCAACATTTGGGACAGATAATCGCCCTTTTGGAACAGCGATATATCATCAGCCAAAATTCACAGGGCTTACACTTGCTAGATTTACAAGAGGCTAGTCGAGATTTACAATGTCAACAATTGCGTGATGCCATCAAAGATAACACCTTGCGATGCCGCCCAATTTTGGTGCCCATCATCGTAAATGCAGATAAACAACAGATTGATGCCGCAAAACAGTATGCTACAACCCTAAATAAATTAGCCATTGAATTGCAACAACACAAAAATGGATTAATGGTAACGGCAATCCCCAGCTTGCTAACGCAATGCGATATCAAAGAACTGATATCGTCGATTATAGTGGCGCTTACCCTCGATCAAACGGATACAGAATACCTAACAGAACTTCTGCAACAACATTTAGCACCAATTGCTATTAATAATGTTGAGCAGGCAAAGCAGCTTATAACGCAATTAAATGTGATGCCGATCACAAAAAAATGGTGTATTGCACTTGATCAACCCACCCTGAGTAGCTTATTCTCACAGTTACCATAAAATTTAGGCAATTAAAATGGCTGCAATCACACCAGCAAAACCTTCTCTTGTTCCTGCCATTCTGGCATTGCTCATTTTAATGTTATTTGGCTATATTTTGTTTTCTGATCTCAATCCTAGCAGTAGCACTGAACACGATATTAACCCGCCAATTGAAATCATTGATACCCCACCGCCATTAACGGTTATTACCGAACCTGATACCCTGCTACAAAAAGAACAAGAAGCAGAGGCCTTTGTTGATCAACTGGCAACGGCTACAACCGAGCCCGTCACAATCGATAAAGAAAATGATCAATTTGTGCGCCATGATAGTGTTATTACATTGCCAGATACTAATAACGAGCCGTTAGCCATTAAGGACATTGTTCAAGATGAGGCGATGGCCGATGATGCGCTTTTTTATATTCACAGTGTTACTGACAAAGATGTGCAAGGTTTATGGGGGATTGTCCAAGCGGGGCTCATTAATAAATTTCGCCAAGGCCTTCATCTCAAAGGTGTCAGCAAAAATAAAGATACGCTTCAAGCAGTGATCCCTGCTAATGCCGACGAAAAACTGCCTTCTGGCTTAAGTTCTTTTCTGGGTAGCATTCTCGCTGACAAAGTTAATAGCAGTTATATTTATAATTTTAATTCTCATAAAATGGGACGCGACTCCAACATTATCCATCCTGGCCAACAAATAGTGGTTATTCATTTCTCACCTGATGAGCTTAAGAAAATTTATCAATTCTTTGCAGATCAACGCAACCACGATATTGAAACATTCGCAATTACAGATTAGTCATGCTTGATCTTCTGTTTCTAATTATTGTTGCAGTCATTATTGGCACTGCATTTATTGTCGCTAATAAATCATAATAACAATGACATATACCCGTGCTCATTGAAACTGCATGTTTTTATTCACCCGTCATCCCAGTA
>CAYSGK010000117.1:0-6722 GCA_964430395.1 uncultured Methylophaga sp. | reverse complement strand
GGCATATTGCTGGCGATGGCGTTTGATTTTAGCTCAGCATCTTTCGGACGAACGGGTGTTTGTTCAACTGCCACCAAGGATGTAAACTTGCTGACCAAATGATGCTCTAATGCCAGATTAGCAATCGCATCTTTAATGTCTTCGCGCTGATTCTGTGTGCGATAATCATCCATCAAACTTGCAATTTTTCGGCGTGCCCAAAAAGTTGAAACTAAATCTGATTCGGCACCCATGTGCAGCGCTACCTTTGTTTGCCACTGCGTTGTGCCAAGCATGCCTTTAATAGTGATATTATCAGGCAAGTTATCGGCTCTTAATGTGACCAATAACGGTTCACCTAAATATAAATCAGGAATCACCCGCGGCCACTGTTCTAATACAATGCCTGCTGGCAAATCAAGGGTGATATCCGTCACTGCTGGATGCGCTAGTTTAGTAAATAATGCCTGCATTTTTTGTCTTACTTCTGACTCCGCGCCAATATAACTGTGACTGCCTCGGCCGTATTCAGCGGCTCTTTGCATAAAATGGCTATTGGGCGCACTGCCGATGCCGACAGTGAATAATCGACTTGTGCCTAGGTGTTGTTTGATTAAGTTAAAAAGCGCATCTTCATTGCCGACGCTACCATCGGTTAAGAACATAATTTGACGGATACCCTTTGTTTTTTGTTCACTGCTTAAAGCCAATTTTAATGCCGGCGCCATTTCTGTTCCGCCAGCAGCGCGCAACCCATTCACAAAATCACGCGCAATATCCAAATTATCGTTCGTTGCCAACAATGCATGTTCAAACAGGCTTTCTAAATCATCACTAAAACGGATAATATTAAAACTATCTTGTGGCCGTAATTGATCGAGACCATATAATAATGCGCTTCGTGCTTGTTTAATTGATGTGCCATCCATTGAGCCTGAGGTATCAACAATAAAAATCATTTCTCGGGCAATACTTTGTGTATTCATTTGTTTTGGCGGCATTAACATCACCATCGCATAATCTTGATTGTTTTTACGTTGCTTAAATAAGGCGGCTTGTGGGGTAAATTGCGGTTTTGCCTTCCACACTAATTCAAAATCACGATTAGCGGGAACGGCGCCCATTAATGAAATATTCCGTGTGCCATCTTTCAGTTCAATATTTTCAACTTCGTGGTAACGGCTGATCACGCTATCGACCGGAAAACCTGCCGCCAGCATCACCTTCAAATTAACTGAGTTATGGTCACTTTCACCGATAACAACAGGCGGCGTTATTTCTGAGGCATCAGGCACTTGATCGGTATTCATTGCCCAACCAGAACCATTCACTTCGCTAAGTTCTTCAATTTGATTACTAATTTTTCCCGGAATATATCTTGGCGCAACCACCATCGGAAAGCGTAAGCTAAATTCATCTTCATTTTGTTTCACCATTTGTTGATATTCAATGGTGATAGTAATACTGTCACCCGGTGCAATATTGGCCACTGAACTAGTAAATATATTAGGACGCTGTTGTTCAAGTAGTGTGGCTCTTTTACCCGATGATTTCGCCACCTCATAAATCTTTTTAGCTTCCGCTTTACGTTTAATTTCACCGATGATGATACGTTCACCCACTTTCATTTGTAGATGATCCACTGCCGCGGTTTCAGGGAGAGGAAAAACATAAATGCCTTCTTGCCATGAATCCGTTGGATTAGTGAATGTTTGACTCACTTGCACACGGGCTAACAAACCATTCACCTTGATCTCAACATCTGTTGCTAAATTGGGGCTAGCAAGATAATGACCGTCATCGTGACGAAAAACTAATTGGCCTGATGACACATCATTAAAGTGCCGAACAGTTTCAAGTTTAATTTCTTCACCTTCCGCCGCTTGAACCGATGATGCAAAGATGATTAAACTTGCAATTGTCAGACTAATCGCTAAACCAATAATACAACTGTAAAACACACAACGTCCTAAACTGATAAGTAGATTGTTTTTTACTGATGACTTGATGGTAATGGCCATGATATTTCCTCTCGTTTAAGGGGCTCGAATTAATTCCGAATGAATTAATCAGGAGCCCCTTTGGTTGATGACAAGTCTATTAAAACAAGCCAGTAGGGAAATAAAGGGGGTAAATTAAGGTAATATAACGAACAATTGTGGCAAAAATCGGGCGCCTAGCTTCTATTGAGGTAGAATCACTGATAAACAATCATAAGAGAATGGAAAAATGAACATACGTATTGGCATCGTGATGGATCCCATTTCAGAAATTACCGTAAAAAAAGATAGTAGCTTTGCCATGTTATTAGCAGCGCAAGCGAAAGGTTGGTCGCTGTTTTATATGGAGCAGAATGATCTGTTTTTACATGATGGCATTGTGTCAGCAAGTATGAAAGCATTATCAGTGAAAGATGACCCTAATAATTACTATCAGTTAGATGACGCTATCACTCAGTCATTGGCGGAACTTGATGTGATTTTAATGCGTAAAGATCCACCATTTGATATGGAATATATTTACAGCACTTATCTGCTTGAACAAGCTCAATCGGCTGGCGTATTAGTGGTGAATAATCCGCAAAGCCTGCGTGATGCCAATGAAAAACTCTTTACCGCATGGTTTCCACAATGTTGCCCTAAAACATTGGTCACCCGCAAAGCAAAATTGATCCGAGACTTTCAACAACAGTATCACGATATTATTCTTAAACCATTAGACGGCATGGGCGGCGCATCTATTTTTCGCGTTAAAGAAAATGATGCCAATTTCAGTGTCATCATCGAAACACTCACTCATCACGGCAAAACATCCATTATGGTTCAGCAATTTATCCCTGAAATTGTCGATGGTGATAAACGTATTTTGATGATTAACGGCGAGCCTGTACCTTATGCTTTAGCTCGCATTCCAGCTAAAGGTGAAACAAGAGGTAACCTTGCTGCTGGTGGCACTGCACAAGGTCAGGAGTTAACCCAACATGATCGCTGGATCTGTGAGCAAGTCGGCCCAACATTACGTGAGAAAGGTTTATTATTTGTTGGTTTAGATGTGATTGGTGATTATTTAACCGAGATTAATGTCACCAGCCCAACCTGCATTCGTGAACTTGATTCACAGTTTGGTCTAAATATAGCCGGCGATTTAATGAATAGCATTGAACAACAACTAGCTTCACGCTAATATGAACTGTTTGACCTTTAATCTAAAAATCATCCAAATAAAATAATGAAAATTATTCCTTTACTGCTTATTTGTTGCAGCTTGTTACTAAGCGCCTGCGATTCTGAACCTCGTGCACGCCAAGCAAAGTTCTATGCCTTTGGTACCGAGATTGATATTAGTCTTTTTGGCACTAATGAACAAACAGCCAATGATACTGTTGATGTTTTAGAGCAGACCTTTTCTAATGTCAATAATACGTGGCATGCATGGCAACCCAGCACCTTAACAAGCATTAACGAAGCGATTGCAATGGGAAAACCCATTGCCGTCACAGAAGATGTCGCTCATTTAATCAATTTAGCTTCCACTTTGGCTAAGGATAGTCATAATTTATTTAATCCTGCCGCAGGTAAGCTTTTTGAATTGTGGGGTTTTCATCAAGATGATTGGTTTGAATCACATCCTCCACCTAGTCAGAAAGAAATCGATGTATGGTTAGCCAACTCACCCACAATGGCTGATATTCAAATTAAAGATGGTGAATTAATCAGTAACAACAAAATGGTTAAATTAGGGTTCGGAGGGTTTGCTAAAGGTTATGCTGTTGATCAAGCCATTGCCGCATTGCAGAAACAAGGTATTCAGAATGCCATTGTCAATATCGGCGGCGATCTTCGCGCAATCGGCTCACATGGTAAGCGGCCCTGGGTAATTGGCATTCGCCATCCGCGCCAAGAGGGTATGATTGCCTCCATTGCTCTTCATGGTGATGAAAGTGTTTTTACTTCCGGTGATTACGAGCGCTTTTTTGTTTATGATGGCAAACGCTATCCACATATCATTGATCCACGAACGGGTTATCCCGCCGACCAAACTATCTCTGCTACTGTTTTAAATAATAATGCCTCACTAGCCGATGCAGCCGCCACGGCACTCCTTGTGGCGGGAAATAACTGGCCAGAAATAGCGGCATCAATGAACGTCGATCGCGTTATGATAGTCAAAGCAGACGGTCAAATTGAGATGTCTCCTCAAATGGTTGATCGAATTCAATTAATCAATAACCATAAACCCGTTATAATTCGTAACGAAGATTCATAATTCGATACTTTTATGGCAAGCAGAACAACTAATACCGACCGGCTTATTTTTACTCTACTGTTTTCAGTTATCATTCATTTGGTCGTTGTCTTGGGGATAAGTTTTAATGTCACTTCTCCACCGACAAATACGCCACTTGTAAATCTTGATATCACGCTGGTAAAACAACAAACAAAAGAAGCTCCTGAACAAGCTGATTTTTATGCGCAAGCTAATAATGAAGGTGGCGGCGAAACAGAAGAAGCGATGCCTGATCCCACCCCGAATATAGTTGATTCCTCTTCAAGTGATGCACCTGATTCTGATAGCGATGTGCCTTTTACGCCGCCTATTCCGGCGCCTATCACTCAAATTGAGCCTCAACAAACTGATGAGCCACCGACACCCGAGCCTATTATCCCAGAAGTTGCCGAAGCACCTATTGAACCAGCCGAAGCCGATCCTGTTATTCAAGAAAAGAAACCGCCTCAGCAAGAAAAAATGATTACGCAACAACATGCCGAGCGAAAAGTTGAGCAAACACCCGAGCCAGATGAGACAATAAAAACAAAAGCTGAAACAGCGCCGCCAAAACCTAAATTATCAGCCCAAGAAATGATGTTTCAGGCTCGAAATAATCTTGCCGATTTACAAAGAGCATTGGATGTTTCCACTAAAGCATTAAGTAAGCGTCCACGAAGACTGAAAATAAGTTCATCAACCAAAGCACTTGCCGCTGCGGCTTATATGAAGTCATGGGCAATGAAAGTAGAACGAATTGGTAATATGAATTATCCGCAGGAAGCTAAAAAACAAGATATCAATGGCAGCTTAATGCTCAGTGTAGACATTGAATCCGATGGCAGTGTCGGGCCGAATGGTATCGTAATATCACGATCATCTGGATACGATGTCTTGGATCAAGCGGCGGTACGAATTGTTCGTTTGGGCGCGCCTTATGCTGCTATTCCTAAAGATGTGCTTCCTGAAGGATATGATGCTCTGACGATTATTCGCACATGGCGATTTGAAACCAACCGTGGCTTATCTTCAGGAAAGTAATTGGTAGCCTAACTGCGCTTTATTGCCACTGCTTAGTGCTAGACCTAGGCGTTCTGAAATCATTCTGGCAAAGTGTGTGAGCTGTTCAATTGAGCCCGACTTTAATTCCATTTCTATTTCATGTATCGGTGTGCTTAATTGTTTTGCTGTGACTTTACCGAAATCATAAGCGAACTCAATCTGGGTATTATCTGCTAATATTATTTGTAATGTTTCTCGAATAAAATCAGTTGTAAAAAGAGGCCTTAGTGCAGACCATCTTACTTGGTCTTCAATGATATCTTTCAGTGGCGTTTGTTTTAGTAACAACAAATCAAATGCCTTACTGTCTAACTCATATTCCCACTCTTGACGTTGATGCAAACCATTTTCAACACTACCCGATGTTTTCACCGTTTGTAGCCAATGACCACCTTTATTACGCAACCTTAAACCTAAACCTTGTGTCATTAAGTAATGGTCAGATGTGTCGTAATAAGTGCTTACTAACCGCTGCGTTTCAATATCACCATCGGCGAGCGCACACAGCCATGTCAGTGATCTCAAATCAAGCTTGTCACCCAGAACCTGTAATTTAACTTCTTGTTCTAACATCATCGCTTTAACAGCGGTTTTAAATAATGCCCCGTATGTGATTCTTTATACTTGGCAACTTGTTCAGGTGTACCTACTGCAACAACTTGACCTCCGCCCGAGCCACCTTCTGGTCCCATATCTATAATCCAGTCAGCAGTTTTGATTACATCAAGATTATGCTCTATAACGACAATGGTATTACCGCGGTCACGCAGGCGATGTAATACTTTCAAAAGTTGCTCAATATCAAAAAAGTGTAAACCTGTTGTTGGCTCATCCAATAAATATAAGGTTTTGCCCGTATCACGCTTAGACAGCTCTTTTGCCAGCTTGATTCGCTGTGCTTCACCACCTGACAAAGTAGTGGCATTTTGTCCTAGCTTGATATACGTCAGCCCAACATCCATTAAGGTTTCGATTTTCTTGGCTACAACGGGGATATTGGTGAAAAAATCACTGGCTTCTTCAATAGTCATATCCAAGACTTCTGTGATCGTCTTGCCTTTATAGCGAATATCCAATGTTTCACGATTATAGCGTTGTCCTTTACAGACATCACACGGCACATAAATATCGGGTAAGAAATGCATTTCAACTTTAATTAAACCATCGCCCTGACAAGCCTCACAGCGACCACCTTTAACATTAAAACTAAAGCGGCCAGCAGTATAGCCTCGGGCGCGTGCTTCCGGCGTACCAGCAAACAATTCTCTAACAGGTGTAAAAATACCCGTATAGGTGGCAGGATTTGAACGCGGTGTACGTCCAATCGGGCTTTGATTAATGGCCACCACTTTATCTAATTGACTCAAACCTAGCACTTCACGATGCGGTGCTGGCTCGTCAGACGCTCTGTTTAA
>CAYSGK010000116.1:3713-6763 GCA_964430395.1 uncultured Methylophaga sp. | reverse complement strand
CGCTTACAGATATCGCTATTCGTAACGCTAAGCCAAAAGAAAAGCAATACAAAATCACTGACGAAAAAGGTATGTATTTGCTTGTTAAACCCAATGGTGGCAAATACTTCCGATTGGATTACCGCATACATGGAAAGCGGAAAACCTATGCAATAGGCGTTTATCCTGAAACCAGTCTTAAAAAAGCAAGACAGATTAGAGATACCGTCAAAGAGCAAATTGTTGACGGTATCGACCCGGCCATTATTCGCAAACTGGAAAAATCTGGCAGCAAGGAAAACACCTTCCAGGCAGTAGCAGAAGAATTTTTAAATGCTAACGCCAACAAATGGAGCAAATCACACCACCGACATATTAAGGAATGTTTTGAGCGGGATGTTTATCCTTGGATGGGTTCAAGACCTTTGAAGGAATTATCAGCCGTTGAAGTATTGACCACATTAAGACGAATTGTTGACCGTGGAGCATTAGAAACAGCTGCAAGAACCAAGCAGTTTATTGGACAGGCTATCAGATATGGAGTTGCTACCGGACGCGCAGAAAGAGATGTCACTCAAGATTTAAGAGGTGCATTACCTTCACCTACAAAAGGTCACTATAACGCCATTACGGACAGCAAGACGTTAGCCAAGCTTTTATGTGACATTGATTCATATAAAGGCAATTTTGTGGTTAGAACGGCATTACAATTACAACCGATGCTTTTTGTTCGACCCGCAAACTTGGCTATGATGGAATGGTCTGAAATTGACTTTGATAATGCCGAGTGGCGAATACCTGCAAATAAAATGAAAATGAACGATCGGCATATTGTCCCATTAGCTCTTCAGGCAATAACATTATTAAAAGAAATCCATTCTTTAACTGGGCGTGATAAATATGTCTTTTCCAGTAAACAAGGGAAAAATAAAAATGGCCATATTAGTCGAGAAACTTTAGGCGCAACAATAAGACGTATGGGGTACACTGGACTTCATACTGCTCATGGTTTTCGAACTACAGCAAGCACAATCCTTCATGAACAAGGTTTTCGTTCTGATATTATTGAAAGACAATTGGCTCATGCAGAAAGAAATACGGTTAAAGCGGCTTATTGCCATGCAGAATATTTACCAGAAAGAAGAAAAATGATGCAGGCCTGGGCGGATTATTTAGATAGTTTAAAAAATCCAGAAGATATTCAAATCAATAAGAACAATAATAAACCATCCCTGGCTCAATTGTTTGTGGATTTGAAAAAGCAAGAGGCCAAAACAGGGAAATCCGTACAGTAAAGCCACCATTTTTCCTGCTAAAACTGCTAAATTAGCAGTTTTAGCAATTTTTTCTATAGGCTGTTCTGGCTTTTATGCAGCATTAGTTCTCAAGGTTTCTCCTTCAAATATAACTTCATCTGCCTTGTTTTCGAGTCAAATAAGATCTATCATTTTTCTTGAAATAAGTTTTTACTAATAATATGGATTAGTACTAACTTGGTATAACTTAATTTATTTTTATTCGATAAAAACAACTTCTTATTTAGGTGTTTTGTTAAATATATAATTAAGGGTTATATATAATATAAACATAATATAACTTATTTTATGTATCATTATAATTAATATTTAATGTGCTAGTCTGGGTAGTCTATTTTAAGACTTTACAATGTTATTGGTGTTTTTATAGAACATTATTTACGATATTAAATATTATGAATGCAACTAAATTGAATGATATAGAAAGTTTATTTGAACAGAATAGCTACAGACCCAGCAATAAAAATAGCAAATGTCTTGAGATTACTCATGATTTAGATGCATCAAAGGCATTGATTCGAGTAGAGAGATTAGTTAATGACATTATCAATCATAAAGGTAACGCACTCTTTACCCTTACTGAAACAAGAAATGGCTTGAAACAGATCCAGCAAAGTCTGCTGGCCAATAAAATAATCAACATCTTGCGTTACTCTATTGACTTGATCAATTTAAGCTTCCCGATTCATGAGTTTAATCCTTACCTTCAAGTCTTTTTTCGTCATGCAAGCAATGAAGAATTAATCAAATACGTTAAACAACTGACTGATCCCTTGATAAAAAAGAAGACTTGTTATAGTGATGTTGAATTTAATGAATTTATGCGATTGGTAACTGCTATTGAAGAACTGGTAGCGAAAATTCAACATGATGTTCAACAACTTGAATTTAAAAAAGTTGTATACGGCTCACGGAGATTAGCAAAAAAAAATTATAATGGGCTGGTAGCCTATATCGATTCATTATTTGATCGATACAGTCGGTTGATAGTGATAAGAGTGGATTTTTCCTATCGCATGGGCAATGCCATTAAAACAAAAGCTGAGATTAACGAGAAATACTTGGAAGCCAGGAAGGATTTTCAGCACTTTCTGAACAATACAAAGTCCAATAGTCTTTTTTGCCATTTACTGGGCTATGTCTGGAAACTTGAATATGGTGCTGAGAAAGGCTTTCACTATCATCTCATGTTTTTCTTTAATGGTTCAAAGCTTAGAAAAGATGAAAAAATAGCCATGCTAATCGGTGAGTATTGGAAACATAATATCACTCAGGGGCGTGGAATTTATTATAACTGTAATGCAAATAAACAATTGTACCGGTCATTAGGCATCGGCATGATCCATTATAATGACACGGCTTTGAGAAATGGCCTTTGCAAAGCTGCCGAATACCTGGTTAAGGTTGACCATTATGCCAGACTGCTTACGCCTGATCATGCAAGAACATTTGGTCGAGGTGAAATATTGCCAAATAAAGAAAAAAAAGGAAGGCCGCGATTAATAGGCAATTCTGATGTAGATTGAGTCTGAACAACTGTAGCTGTTCAGACTCGTCCATTATTGACTTTCCGTACAAATAGGTTGGTCGATAGACTGTGCTTTTGTTTTGAGTTTCTCAGATAAGGATGTTTGCTCAGCCGGTAGAATCTTATTATCGGAAAGACTGGATGAAACATGCTTGGTTTTGTCAGCGTCAATAGACTCTGCATCAACCGGGAAAAACTCTTCTACAGTTGCCAGACCATCTTCTTCA
>CAYSGK010000116.1:0-3613 GCA_964430395.1 uncultured Methylophaga sp. | reverse complement strand
TCTTCTTCAATACGCTTTGCTTCCAGAAGGGCGTCTTCGATGCTTTGTTGATTGCGTAATGTGATATCGACATAGTAAATTGCCGTCCCGTAGCTTTGTCGTGTTGATTTTCCGCGTAAACGTAATTCCAACGGCATACATGACAAACGATCACCGGATATGGCTTTAAAATATTGCAACCGCGCTGCTAGGGTACGAATGCTGTTAAACCCAGTGGTTCTGAAGATAAAACTCCCAATAGGATCATCATCACCGATGACGACATTTAATCGGCCAAAGGGTTTACAGGCACCACCGTTGGCAAGATTACAGCCTTCAGGGGCCGGGCAAGGTAAATGCACAATACCGTCTTGTGTTCGTCTTCGGCACGTTTCACCATTGCCGACACAAACAGGTCTGCCGGAATGGCGGTCAAATAAACTGTATTCCGCCCGAAAATTCAAATCAGGCTCATTAAACATTAATCTAATCGGTATTGAGCGAATCTTTCCGCCTTGAGATTTCCGCAAGTCGGCATCATAGGGATGGGGCAACCAACCCTCTTTACTTTGCAGTTGGCTGGTAATCGTAAATTGGTCGTCTTTCATAGGTAAACGCTTGCCGTTCTTCTCAATGACTTTACCAATAGAAATCCGCCCTAACAGCGGCGGTGTAATCGCAAAACCTTTTAACATAACTGAACTCCAAATAAAATTAAATCACGATACTGAGGGGAGCTTTACAAACAGAATTCATTGAATAATGAACCGACGACTACCCACTTTTTTAATCGCATACTGGGTGAGTAACTCTGGGTGTTCTTGTAATAGTTTTTTACTGTCCAGAATCACACTGTCTTTACTTTTCTTCCAGCTTACCCGACCTGTTTCAAAAACGGCATGACTGGCGTCTCCCATTGCCTGCTGCAAGATTTGTTTAAATCGGGCTTCTTGTTGTTTTAAATCAGCGATGCTGTGCCGCACATTAACCAAATCTGTAAAGATTGCAGAGAGTTGGCGATCATCACTAAAATCCAAACTCTGATCGTTATCATCCTGATACAGGCATCGCAATGCCAGATCGGCAGACTTCGAACCATCCGCTGGAGGTGGGGTCTTGGTTTCAACGTAATGCCAGAATTGTCGTTCCAATTGAATCAGGCGTGCGATTAACGCTTCATCTCGTTGAATCCTATGGATTTCAAGTTGTTGTCCACCCAACAGCACTGCCACATCAGCCGTGTTTTTACCGGTTACCGCGAGTTGATGCTGAACCTGTAGCTGCACATATTCAGGAACACCTTCTCGCCATAGCTTTGCACCATTAATTCCAGTTGTTTTACACTCCAGAATTTGAACTTCATGAGTACCAACAACTTCCCGATCAATATTGGCTAGCATCCAAAACAAATCGGGATGAGGGTGTTGTAATACAGCATTAACTCGTCTGACTTTATGTCCGGTACGCCGGGTATAATGTACAGCAACGATCGGCTCTAATACATTGCCCCAATAGGTAGGGCTGCCTTCATCATCAGGATCGATCTTAGGAAGATTATCATCTTGGCCCGTTTTTTCCAGCCACAGCTCCAGTTGTGACTTATACGGATTTAACCCCACAGCCGCCGCTGCATCTGAGCTGCCAATTCCACGCTTTCTAACATTAAGCCAGTCTTCACGAGGTAAATCTTTTGTAGCAACCAGACGCAATGCAGGGCGTGTTTTATTGAGTTGTTGTTTTTGTAATTTATGATGAGTCATATTGACCTCCTATAATGAATGAAATAAACCGCATGAACATTGAAAAAATCTATAAAGCAAAGACATCAACGATCGAAAGATAAAAAAAGACCTGACTAGCTAAGCTAGTCAGGTCTGTTGTCAAAAGAACTGTTTTGATGACTGACTTGATAAAAAATATTTGGAGGAACTACGCAACCAATTTCAGGGCATTCTCCAAAGCTCGTTGTTTTAGCGTGGCACCTTGGCCAAACCAGGCTGAATCAATTCTGTTTTCTTTGCTGCGCGCACGCTTTTTATGATCAACAAATTCAGTGACGGCATTCAACAGTCCCCAGGCTGTGTTTTTGGCGGATTCCATCTCCGACCCTCGGCCTTGACCATCATACAAACGAGTGAGATTTTTCAACGTCCGTTCATAACGAATCTGTGCAGATTTTCTGTTAGCTGATAAAGATTGTTCATCACACAATACACGAAGAAAATAATCTATCGATTCTGATGACTTTACTTTTCGTTCCGACAATGTTCGCATTTGATACATAAAAGTATCCCATTGCGAAACTGCAACCCCCAGTTGTTGTTTTACTTTTTGTCCATCAAAGCGAGTATTATGAGGCACTTTAATTGCCTGGGATGCACCATGTACAGCAATGCTCAAGGTATTATTACAAACTACCCGAATCGTTGTCGGTGTTGCTGTCGTTGCCAAGGTGCCATCACAGGAAGAAGCCAATAATAAATAACCACGTATCTGGTCATTTCCCGCTAATGTAGCCGAGTGACCCGTCTTGGCCAAAGCCCAGAACTTCTTCCCACCTTTTAAAACACCAGCTGTTTCCAGTTCATATCCGGCCATTTCGGTCAGATCACGATAAAATTCCAATACCTCACGGGGTTGAACAACCTGATAGCGTTTTGATACCACCGACAAAGCCTGCTGGGTATCAGACCTAAACAATACTTTGTGTTCGGGAAATGAATGAATCGACCCTAGATGACCCGCAGTATCAGCCATGAAGCAAACCGGTGATTCCTTAATTTTCCAATCCATGCCAGCTTGTTGCGCCCAAACTTCTAACGGTTGCTGTCTGTCCAGAGCATTCCCCAGACCATGCCAGGGCGTCTCCCCGACATAAGCCATTTGTTCAACTAAATGTGCCATATAAAACTCCAAAATAAAAAGACTTAATGCTCATGAATAGAATCACTAAACGTAAAACCACAATCCTGACATTTGTAGTTATCAAGAACCCGTTGATCAATCACTTCACCCAATTTGGCACCTGTTACACCACCTGTCGTTGCACCAACCAAAGCCCCTAAAATACCGCCAGCCAAACTGCCAACTACTGACCCGACAGGGCCTGCAACCAAGCCAACCGTGCCGCCTAGCTCCGCACCGATTGTTGTTCCAGACATTGCGCCCACAGCCCCACTGGCCGCCCCACCGACCGCACCCACTGTGCCACCAATTTTTTTTCCATTATTTAAAGTCAAAATTTGCCTGGACTCGCAGACAGGACACTGAATAGACATAAAACACTCCTATAAAAATGGCCAAAATTTACCTATACAAAATTTGTAATGCACAGATAAACAAGGCAAACAATTAGAATGAGCCGATTAAAAGTACTAACAGCTTTCGCCGTTTGTATTAAGCTCAAATAATGTATATATGACTGTAAATATTTGATTGCTATTAAAGTTAGTGTGTTAAATACAATTGCCTAAAACGACGGATAGGAGTTTACATAAAAGTTTTGATCTCACAAAATAAGATCATTTTTTAGACTAGACTACAATGAATATTAATCCTGACAGTGGAGGACTTGCAATATGCAAGGAGACCATATATGGTGTGGCTAATTTGCTTTACGCTTTTTAAAACTTTA
>CAYSGK010000115.1:0-6841 GCA_964430395.1 uncultured Methylophaga sp. | reverse complement strand
ATTGCGCCTTGCTCTGACACTTGTGCTAATCTCTGAAATCTACAGATTGAATGGTAACGGGTATATAAGCGGCATTATTTGTAATTAATGAGAACTAAGTTCAAGTTTTAGCTGATTCCCATAGGATTCTAGTTTATCTAAAACAGCTTGTTGTTCTATAGGTATGTCATCTTGGCACTGTTCTATTTCATTAAAAAATTGTTCGAAAGAGAGAATTTTAGGATTATCTGAATTTAAGCGTTGCTGACGATAGTATTGCCATTGCTGTTGATCTTGCTCAGATAAACTTTCTGGCCAATTTCGAGCACGGTAACGAAACAGCATTTCAGGCAAACGTGAATCATCAAAAGGTACGGACATATTGGCTAAATGTTCAGGATCAGCACTGCGGATGAGATCCATTTTACGTTTGTCATTATCGCTAAAAAAACCGCCACCATACAGTGCCGCATCAGGGTCATCAATGGCTTCATAATCTGGTTTAGTGAAAATATCGCTAATTTTCTGCGTTAAATCACCTGCATTATTTAGCATTTGAAGATGTCGATAATGTAATTCTCGGTCTAGTTCGAGTCGTTGTGCCGCATCGTCATTGAGGGTGTTTTCTGGCACAATCACCGGACATTTATTGATATGCAGTGTTTTTAATGCGGGTCTGGAGATACCTTCAGGGAGATCGGCAGTGCGAGTGAATAGCCATTCTCGCAGTGTGTCGGCATCTTCATTAATGAATGCTTCAGGGCTATGGCGAAGATCATAAACGATAATGCCATTATTATTAGTGGGATCTTTAGCGATGGGTACAATTAATGCTGTGCCACAATATTCACTAGGATACATTCTTGATACGTGAATAACGGGAGTGCGATCACGTAAATTTAATAGTGGTGAAACAGCTTGTTTACGACGATGTTGATACACAAAATCATAGAGTTTTGGTTGTGCTGTTTTAATTAATTTAGCTAAAGCGATAGTGGCATACACATCGACTAAAGCATCATGTGCACCTTGGTGTTCAATATTATTCGCCGCCGTGAGCGATTCTAAGCGAAAATCAGGTTTACCATCTTCACGGTTGGGCCAGTTGATTCCATCTGGACGTAAAGCACGGGTAAGTCGTGCCATATCAATAATATCCCAACGGCTATTACCATTTTGCCATTCACGAGCGTAGGCATCGTAAAAGTTTCGATATAAAGTGAAACGGGTAAATTCATCATCAAAGCGTAAGCTGTTATAACCCACACCACAGGTATTAGGCACTGCAAATTCATTATGAATTTGTTTGATAAACTCGGCTTCAGTAACGCCTTTTTCATTGGCTTCTTGTGGTGTGATTCCTGTGACTAAACAAGCTTGTGGATGAGGCAGATAATCATTTGCTTGTTTGCAGTAAATCATCAGCGGTTCGCCGATAATATTTAGATCTTCATCTGTGCGAATGCCGGCAAATTGAGAAGGACGATCGTAGCGAGGATCAATGCCAAAGGTTTCATAATCGTGCCAATAAAGTGTGTTCATTTATCGAGGCTCCTTATATGGTTGCCTAATTCTTAAAAATACTGGGAAACGGGGAATGTTATTTTTAGTGAAGCCATAATATTTAAAGGTAATTATACTGCCTATTTTGGGAGGCGATTGTCGTTGTTGGTCGGATAAACCTGAGCCAATAAAAAACGTAATTCCTGATGGTAGCTGGCATTGCAGGGAGCCTAGCTTCCCAATGTATTTACCTTTTCCTTCTTTATGAGCAATAACGGTGCACTCAGTATCTTGATATTGTTTCACCTTCAGGGCGTAGTTTGAACGTCCAGTGATATATGGGGTGTCAGCTTTTCGAACAACTAAGCCTTCACCGCCTAATGAGATAACTTTGGCTAATTCTGCTTTTAAATGTTCGGCCGACTGAACAGTGGCTTGCGGGATGATCACGATGAAAGGGCTGGGGTGAAGCACTAAATAATTCTGTAAAATAGCGAGACGATCTAATAAACCTCCTTGTTGATTAGGCACTTCAAAGATCTGATAGCTAATCTTTTGCCAGCGTTTGTCTGGTTTTTGTTGGCGAACGATTGAGGTGATGTTTTCAAAGTCATCACGTTGTGTCCAAAGTTCACCGTCAACCGAAAAAGGAGGCAAAGCCTGCAAGAACCACTCAGGTGCCGCAATCTTATTTCCTTGCCGGCTTTTAAGTGTTTTCCCATCCCAAATGGCGCGCATACCATCTAGTTTTTCACTCATTAACCAGCCCGTTACATCCTGCGAATCATCATAGGTTTTGAGTAACAATAGTTCCGCATCTTGTGCAGAGAGAGCTTGACTTAAAAAAATAAGTAAAAGAGCAGAAAAGAGTT
This sequence comes from uncultured Methylophaga sp., assembly GCA_964430395.1. Lineage (GTDB taxonomy): Bacteria > Pseudomonadota > Gammaproteobacteria > Nitrosococcales > Methylophagaceae. The sequence goes on along the minus strand of CAYSGK010000115.1, from coordinate 4,487 downwards.
TATGACATTGACTCATTTTGACTTAAACCTGTGGAAAGTAAAGTAATAAAATAATCTTACACATCACATTCTGGCCATTCGTTTACCTTGCTTGGTTATCGCATATTTTTGCAAGCGGCTATTGGGTTTGTCTGCAATAGTCATCTCAATTAAGCCCTGGTCTAAAGCTGGTTTGAGATAACGTTCACGGAATGATTTACGATCTTTGAGTTTAAGTTGGGATTGTAATTCATTGCGGTTCATGGGATATGAGGCCTTTACCAAAGTATCTAGCAATTTTTTAACTTGGGGGCTGATTTGGGGTCTTTCATGGGGGCTAGCGCTAGTTTTAATGTTTGTTAAAATAGTTGCAAGCATAAACTCAATAAAAGGGGATGAATTAGTGTTTTGAGTGCTGTCATTTAGTGTTTGATAATAGTCAAGTTGATGCTGGTGAACCATACTTTCGACGGGTAGCTGACCCAATAATGGATTCCATTGACTGAGAATTAATGTTTGCCATAATCGTCCCATGCGACCATTGCCATCAGCAAAGGGATGAATAAACTCAAATTCATAGTGAAACACTGAGCTTACAATTAAGGGATGTTGGTTTGTTGTGGCAAGCCATTGAAGAAGATCATCCATAAGTAGTCTGACACGATTAGCAGGCGGTGCCATATGTACAACATGTTTACCTTTCATCACACCTACATTGCCACTGCGATACCGCCCTGCATCGTCAATTAATCCAGCCATTAATACTTGATGGGCATTCAATAAATGGTTTTCATTGGTAGACTGCCAGCTTTCAAACTGTTCATAGGCATTAATCGCATTACGCGCCTCTTGAATCTCACGTGGTGGAGCAATCACTGTTTTACCATCAAGGATTGCAGTGATTTGATCTTTACTTAATGTATTCCCCTCAATAGCTAATGAGCCTTGAATGGTACGAATACGGTTAATACGACGAAGGCGCAAACTTTTTTCACTTTCCAAAACGGATAGACGTCCCAAGCTTTCACTGATCTCAGAGATAAGCCCAATGATTGTTGGCGTGATGGTAAAAGGCGGCTGGTAAGCTTGCATTTATGTTTTGGTTAAGGTGGCAAATACTTTTTCAGAAGCATCTAAAGTTGCCTGAATTTCAGCGTCACCATGAGCCGCTGAAACAAAACCTGCTTCATAAGATGATGGAGCAAGATAAATACCTTGTTCTAACATGCCGTGGAAGAATTTTTTGAAGCGTTCTTGATCGCAAGCAACCACTTGTTCGAAGCTAGTGATTTTTGGTTCATCGGTGAAAAATACGCCAAACATGCCACCGACTTGAGTGGTGGCAAGAGGAATGCCGGCTTTATCAGCTAATGCTTTTAGCCCTGTTACTAATTTTTCAGCGGTCGCACTTAAATTCTTGTGGAAATCAGGAGCTTGTACGCCAGCAAGGGTTGCCAGACCCGCCGCCATAGCCACGGGGTTACCCGATAATGTACCTGCTTGATAGACAGGGCCAAGCGGTGCAATGCATTCCATTACCTCACGTTTTCCACCAAATGCACCTACAGGTAAGCCTCCCCCTACCACTTTACCTAGGGTTGTGAGATCGGGTTTCACATCATAATATTGTTGTGCTCCACCTAGAGCGACTCGGAAGCCTGTCATGACTTCATCAAAAATAAGCACGGCACCAGATTGGTCACAAATTTCCCGCAGGCCCTGTAAAAATCCATCTTGTGGTGGAATACAATTCATATTGCCCGCGACAGGTTCAACAATAATACAGGCAATTTGGTCGGCTAATTCGGCGAAACATTCACGGACAGAGTCAAGATCGTTATAGTTTAGAGTTAAAGTATGCTCTGCCAGTGAGGCGGGTACTCCAGCAGATGAAGGTTCACCTAATGTGAGTGCTCCCGAGCCGGCTTTAACTAATAAAGAGTCGGCATGACCGTGATAACAACCTTCAAATTTAACAATTTTATCGCGACCAGTGAAGCCACGAGCAAGGCGAATAGCACTCATTGTGGCCTCAGTGCCAGAACTCACCATGCGCACCAATTCCATTGAAGGCACGAGTCGACATAATGTTTCGGCCATATCTATTTCAATAGAAGTCGGTGCGCCAAATCCTAGTCCATGAGCTGCGGCAGATTGTACAGCGCTGATTACATTGGCATCAGCATGGCCTAAAATCATCGGACCCCATGAACCGATATAATCAATATAGCGCTTGCCTTCTTCATCTGTGATCCATGCGCCTTTACCTTCTCGGAAGAATATAGGATCACCACCCACACCATTAAAAGCGCGAACAGGTGAGTTTACTCCGCCTGGGATATGTTGTTGGGCTTGAGAAAACAGGGCGTGATTCGTTTGCATAATATTCATTCCGGTTTAATTATAAAGATGTGCGATAATTCTAGCTTATTTATCAGCAAAAATACTGATCCATTATGAGTTTAAAATTTCGAATAGTAGTTATTGTAACCATTATATTGTTAATCAACTTTGCAGCTGCGGGTTTTTTTATTGTTAAAAATGCTAAACAAGCTTTAGTTGCTGAGATGGAGTCAAGCACTAATTTAGCGAAAGGCCTATTGATTAATGCGTTACCAACATTACGATTTTCTAATGATATAAGTAACCGTTTAGCATTGATTGTTGATAGTGTTCGAGATACACGCCATATTCGAGCATGGTTTGAAGATATGCATGGTCAACCATTAATTGGCCAAGAGAAAAATGCGAAATTTTTCAATAAACCTGATGTACCTAATTGGTTTATTAGAATTATGGAACCGGAAGCGGTCGCATTTAGACGGCTTATTACCAAAGGCAGTAAAGCTTATGGATATTTAGTGGTTGAGTCTGATCCCAGTGATGAAGTTACTGAGGTATGGCAAGATGTACGCGTATTATTTTTGTTAGGCTCATTCTTTTTAATATTGATCGTAAGTTTGGTTTATATGGCGCTGAGACAAGGGCTGAGACCTTTGGGGGAGCTAGAATACGCACTAGGTCAATTAGAGCGAGGGGATTTTTCTGCAAAGGTGGAAACATCAGTCGTTAAAGAATTATCGTCTATTCAGATTCGTTTTAATCATATGGTAAACGTGATGGAAAAAACGATAGCTGAGAACCACGATTTAGCTAAAAATATGCTGACAGTTCAAGAAACAGAACGTAGAGAACTTTCACGTGAACTACATGATGAATTAGCTCCCTGTTTATTTGGGATACGTGTAGATTTAGCTGACATTGAACGTATTGGTGGAGAGCACTTGCTGGTTGAAGTGCAACAAAAAGTAGACTCAGTTAAAACAATAACGACACATGTTCAATCATTAGTACGTAAAATGTTAAGCCGATTACGACCGATGACATTAGATGATTTAGGCTTATCAGATGCACTACGTGATATGTTAAGAAATTGGCGTGACAGGCAACCAGAAATAGATTGGGAATGGAATTTTGTCGGTGATTTTCATGATTTGCCTGATACTGTGCAAGTTACTATTTATCGTATCGTTCAAGAATGTACCACGAACTGTGTTCGTCATGCGCATGCAAGCCATGTACGCGTAGAAATGAAGGTTGATGCCCAGACATTAAAAGTGACTGTTACAGATAACGGGGTCGGTCTTAGCGCTGATACAGTGCGCGGGTTTGGTTTAATAGGTATGCGTGAACGCGTATCTGCATTGGGTGGGCGAATTGCCTTTGACACGGAAGAAGGCCGTGGCTTGCAAGTACGGGTATTAATACCCTTAGGGGATGACACATAATGAAACAAGCAACAACCATTTTAGTAGTTGATGATCACCCCATTGTGCGAGCGGGTTGTCGACAATTAATTATGCAACTCCAGAATGTTAAAGTCATTGAGGCTGAGACGGGTGAAGAGGGCTATCGACTTTTTCAAGAAAGTTATCCAGATATGGTGTTATTGGATATTACTCTGCCAGGAATCGGTGGTTTAGAAGTGTTGCGTCGCATTCGAGCAAATCGTGAAAATGCCAAGGTATTGATGTTTAGTATGCATGAAGATCCTGTTTTTGCCTCGCGCGCAATGCAGGCAGGTGCAAAAGGTTATATTACTAAAAATAATGCAGCAGATCATTTGGTTGGAGCAGTCGAAGATGTTTTGGCGGGCAAAACATATTTGAGCCCAGATGTTGCCCAACAATTAGCGATGCTGAATATTGGCGCAGGCACCAGCGCCTTAAGCGATTTATCACGACGTGAATTAGAAATTTTACGTTTATTAGGTGAAGGCAAAAGCATGACTGAAATATCAGGTGTATTGGGCATTAGCTACAAAACCGTTGCAAATAACCTCACTCAAATTAAGAGTAAGCTTGCTATTACTAAAACAGCAGAGTTAATGCGTTTTGCAATTAGTCATGGGCTATCAAGTTAAATGACTAGGGAGAGTTGGGAAATAATTCCTGAATTATTGGGATAAGTCGCTCATTTAAAATAAGTTTGCACGCTGTATTATATAC
>CAYSGK010000114.1:3627-6887 GCA_964430395.1 uncultured Methylophaga sp. | reverse complement strand
CCATAGTCTTTGAATGTCCACTTTTCCATTTCATAAGTCTCGATTGACACATAATGAAGGCCATAATAGCCTCGGTGATGTATTTCAAATGATTGTAAATAATGTTCCACTTCATCGGCCTTCTGGCTAGCTGGGCACAATGTAATTACGTCATTGATTGTCATGTCTGGGTGTAATAAGCGCGTACCACAGCGATAAGAGTCAACCAGTTGCTGTCCTTCTGGCAATCTTGATTTTGCGAAAGGAATCACCTGCTTATTGTCATCGTAGCAATCTAATAATTCTTGCTCCCCTACTACACTACGACATGAATTATTCTCATAAAATGTTGTTGCTATTACGATTGGCGATAAAAGCAAACTGACTAAAACAAATGCTGTTTTTTTTATTCCTGCTCCTTGTGTTTTACTATTCTTCATACAATGATAGACACAGTTTATTAAAAACAGTTCATCTAAACTGGCGCAGTTGCTAAAAATGTTGCACGTATCGGTGCGGGGTGTCCTTCGATAGTTTTGGTATCATCTTTTGGATCAAGAAAGTCGCTTAACGACTCAAACGTCATCCAATCTGTTGACCTCTGCTCTTCGACCGTAGTGGCATTGCTTTCTACACAACGCACATTCTTAAATCCACATCGCCGCAACCACGACATCATTGTATTTGCCGTCGGAAAGAACCAAACATTTCGCATTTTTGCATAACGGCCTTCGGGTACTAAAACATGGCCTTCTTCACCTTCAATAATTAGTGTCTCTAACACCAATTCACCACCCGGACGTAAACAAGCACGCAACTCATAAAGATGATCTAATGGCGAGCGACGATGATAAAGGATCCCCATTGAAAACACCGTATCAAAACACCTCAAGTTATCAGGTAAATGTTCAATACCTAATGGCAAAACATAATGATTACTATCACCAATATAACGCTGCATAACATGGAATTGCATAATAAATACTAAGGTCGGATCAATTCCAATAACTAACTCTGCCCCTTGCCCTAACATGCGCCAGCCGTGATAACCGTTGCCACCGCCAACATCTAGCACTTTTCGGCCTATCAGCGGCTGAATATGGGGTAAAACACGGTCCCATTTCCAATCAGAATGCCACTCCGTTTCAATTTCGACACCTAGCAAACTATAAGGCCCTTTTCGCCATGGGTGAAATTGTTTAAGGTTTGCAATAAAAGTGTTGCGCTCAGCACCATTTAAATCATGCTTATTGCCGATTACAACGTCATCTTTTAATTCAATTTTATCTGGAGAAACTTGCGGCAAGGCGGCTAACGCTTGCTGCCATTGTTCCATCTTACCGTGGCCCTCATTCGACAGTCTTTCGGCAATAATTTGTTTTATTTGTTCTGCCCATGTCGACAATCCCAATTGTACTAATTGTGGGTAGAGTGAATCATATGGACTCATTTAACCGCCACCAGCGATATAAAGTTAAAACATTGAAACCACATATTGCTTGATGCAAAACCAGCATCTGATAATCGCTGCTGATGTGCTACTAACGTTTCAGGAATAAGCACATTCTCTAATGCGGTGCGTTTTTGGCTGATTTCTAAATCGCTATAACCATTGGCACGCTTAAATTCATGATGACTTTCATTTAAGAAACCAGCTCTACTTTCCTCTTCAAATGTAATCTTTTCAGATAAAATCAGAATACCACCCGGTTTTAAGCCCTGATATATTCGCTTAATTAAGGCTAAACGCTCATTCAATGCAATAAACTGCAAAGTGAAATTCATCACCACAACGGATGCATTTTCAATGTTAATCTCTTGAATATCGGCACAAATGAGTTCAATAGGCACAGTAGATGTATGATCAGAATCAAAGATAGTTTGGGCGCGCGCTATCATGGCCGGTGAATTGTCGACAGCCACAATCGCGCAATTATCTTGCATAATTCGCTGTCGCATCGACAAACTAGCCGCGCCCAATGAACAGCCCAAATCATAACACTGGCTATCTTGTTGGGCATATTTAGCAGCAAAAACACCAATCATTGAGATAATGCTGGCATAAGCCGGTACTGAGCGTTGGATCATATCGGGGAAGACATCCACCACCCGCTCATCAAAACGAAAATCGACCAATTCATCTAATGGTGAAGCATAAATAGAATCTGATTTACGCACGCTTCTGCTCACCTTTTTTCTTCGCTACATTATCACGCAAATAGACTGGCATCGCTTGTTCTGCCGGCAATAAGCGCCCTGCTTCGGCTTCAATTTCAGCTAATTTAAGCACGCTCGTTGCCAGAGGGTAATGTTCAGCACTGACACTTCTTAATAGCCCTTCAAAGTTCTGACGTAATATTTCGTCGTACACGCTCCACGCAGTACCGATACCTGTCCACTGTTGTGTACTGTCTGGTTTAAATTGTTCAGGTGGGCACACTCTTTCATTATCAATTAATCTTACAGTGCCATTTTCAAGCTGATAATTGGCACAATATACCTCTCCCATCCTGGCATCCATGGCCACGGCAAGCTTATCAATATCCAATGCATCAGCCGCACCCTGTGCCACCGCCGCTAATGATGAAATAGGTATCACGGGCACATCTCGCGCAAAGGCAATACCCTGTGCAACGCCAACACCTACACGCACACCTGTAAAAGATCCTGGTCCCCGCCCAAATGCAACAGCATCAATCTCGGCTATAGTAATTTTGGCTTGTTTAAATAAGTCATCCATCATGCCTAGAATTAAATCCGAATGCCCACGTTGCGTCATCTCAATACGCTCAAATACACGACCTTGATATAATAAAGCAGCGGAACAACACTCGGTACAGGTATCCAGCGCAAGAATATTCATTTTGTAATTAACCTGTAAATTAGCCGTAATAAAGCATCATTATAATTCAATCAGCTTATTTAAATGGAGAAAATCATGGGATATATTATTGATGTCATTTTCGTCATACGCGAGCTGATGTTATTGCTTCTTGTTGTTATCACCTCACCTTTTGGCATTCTTGGTGGTCTGTTATTATTAGATAATAAGAGCCTATGAGGAGAAAATCTATGGCAGAAGAACATATTGAAGCACTTGATATGCTGGCTAGTGGTGACTGGGACGGCGCACATCAACTGATTCAAGATTGCAACGATGAATTGGCTTGTATGATTCATGGCTATTTACACCGTGAAGAAGGCGACTCAAGCAATGCCAGTTATTGGTATAGCCGTGTTGGTCAAGATGTGCCTGATAATTCGCTCGAAGAAGAGTTTGA
>CAYSGK010000114.1:0-3527 GCA_964430395.1 uncultured Methylophaga sp. | reverse complement strand
GCATCACGCAACATTGGCCAATTTTCAGGATCGTGGTAACGTAAAAAAGCCTTATGTAAGCGTCTTACCTTAATACCTTTTGGTACAGGAATATCGCCGCCTTTTCGTTTTACTTTGTGTAAGGTGTTTTTCCCCGAATGATACATTGCCGCCGCCGCTGACATTGGCGAGGGTAAATAAGCTTGCACTTGATCTGCTCTAAAGCCATTTCGTTTTAGCCAAATAGCCAAATTCAACATATCTTTATCCGTTGTTCCGGGATGTGCCGCTATAAAATACGGGATTAAATACTGTTCTTTGCCCGCCTCTTTTGAATATTTATCAAACATTTTTTTGAAGACATCATACGTACCAATGCCCGGCTTCATCATTTGATCCAAAGGCCCATCTTCGGTATGTTCAGGGGCTATTTTTAGATAACCACCGACATGATGCGTCACCAGTTCTTTCACATATTCGGGGGATAATACGGCCAAGTCATAGCGTAAACCTGATGCTATTAATATCTTTTTAACACCCGGCAAAGCACGGGCTCGCTTATAAAGATTAATCAGTGGTGTGTGATCTGTGCCTAAGTTTTTGCAGATCGAGGGGTAAACACATGACAAGCGCCTGCAACTGGCTTCTATTTCTTTACTTTTACAGGCTAAACGATACATATTAGCCGTAGGCCCACCTAAGTCTGAAATAACGCCTGTAAAGCCGGGAACGGTATCTCGAATAGCTTCCACTTCTTTAATAATAGAATCTTCCGATCGGCTTTGAATAATGCGACCTTCATGCTCAGTAATTGAACAAAATGTACAGCCACCAAAACAGCCGCGCATGATATTGACTGAAAAACGAATCATTTCATAAGCGGGAATATTTTTGTCGCCATATCGTTTATGGGGCACACGACTATAGGGCAAATCGAACACACCATCCATTTCTGCTGTTGTTAACGGAATCGGCGGAGGGTTTAACCACACATCGCGTTCACCGTGTTGCTGAACTAAGGCTAAGGCATTGCCCGGATTAGTTTCAAGATGAAGAATACGGGAAGTATGAGCATACAACACCGAATCACTGCGCACTTCTTGGTAGGCAGGCAGGCGGATTACTGTTTTAGATGAATTTTTCGGCAGTACTTTATGAAAACGAATAATATTTGTTTTTGACTCATCAGCTTTAGCTTGCTCAGTTTCAGCGCGTGATGTTTCGCAACTAGCCTCCGTTTGCATCGCATAAGGATCAATCGGTGGGTTTATCTTGCCCGGCGTATCAACACTGGTCGAATCTTTTTGCCACCAGCCTTCCCGTTGACCATGTTTGGTGATAAAGGCTGTGCCTCGAATATCGGTAAGCTCAGATACAGGTTCATTAGCTGCTAAGCGATGAGCTATTTCAACCACTTGCCGCTCACCATTGCCATAAACCAAGATGTCAGCTTTTGCATCCATTATGACTGACCGACGCACTTTCTCTGACCAATAATCAAAATGTGCAATACGGCGCAAACTCGCTTCGATACCACCTATAATGATCGGTACGCCTTTATAGGCTTCACGACAACGCTGGCTATAAGGCACCACGCATCTGTCAGGGCGTTTACCACCCTCACCCGCGGCAGTATAAGCATCATTACTACGAATACGGCGATCGGATGTATAACGATTCACCATCGAATCCATATTGCCGCCGGTCACGCCAAAAAACAGATTGGGCTTGCCAAGTTGTTTGAAATCTTCCGCAGACAACCAATCAGGCTGCGAGATAATGCCTACTCTAAAACCTTGTGATTCTAAAAGTCGACCAATTAGCGCCATACCAAAGCTAGGATGATCAACATAGGCATCCCCTGTTACCAATATAATGTCACAGGAATCCCAGCCTAGATCATACATTTCCTCACGAGACATGGGTAATTGCGGCGCCACACCAAAACGGTGTGCCCAGAATTTACGACGAGAAAAGAGTTCGGGAGCAGTTTGCATATTATGTCAATACGATCTAGAAGGTGAATAGAGTCTATTCTAACAAATCTATACCCATCATCATTCAATTTGTTGTTTTCTGGTGTGCATATACCCGTTACCATTCAATCAGAAATCAGTTTATAATCTTAACTTTAGTACCTAATTTTATATATTGCTTAATGATATCGATCTCATTATTTCTCAAGGCAATACAGCCTTGTGTCCAATCTGCAATTTGATGAATTTCGATCCTATCTTGTGTTTCATTTCCAATACCATGGATCCCGATTGAACCGCCTAGTGGCGTATCCTGTGGCGGTATTTTGCCTGCTAAATGTGCATCTAAAATAGCATTATAATCAGCCTTGCTAATAAGATGGGAAGCTAAAGCCGTTATCGCATCATGCACACTAGGATAATCAAGTTGCAGAAAAAGATGAAAACGGTCACTTTCTCGAATCTTTTTAATTTGATACGTCCCAGTAGGGGTTGTGTGATCTCCCCGCTGTAGCTTAGCTTTTCTACCACCACTACCAAAGGCTGCTCGAAATGTGTTTAGCACATCATCATTTTTCACAACTAATAGTTTATGTTCTGAGCGAATTACTATTAATTCAATATTGTTATCCGCACTAACACAAGTACAGAAAACACATAGAATGAAAATAATTATTTTATGCAAGTTAATCCCTTCAAAGATGGCTTATGCCCAAAATACTTGAATATACCCGTTACCATTCTTAATCACGACCTTGATAAAGTAATTTATTCATCGTAGTAATCGTGCTGACAGTGATCTCTTTTGGACAAACTCGCTCACATTCACGATAATTACTACAACCACCAAAACCTTCATCATCCATTGCTGTAAGTAATTTTTCAGCACGCTTTTTATCCATTTGGCCTTGCGGTAACGTCGATAAGTGCGTGACCTTAGCGGCAACAAATAATGTTGCAGAAGCATTTGGACAGGAAGCTACACAGGCACCACAGCCGATGCAGGTTGCAGAGTCAAAAGCGGCATCGGCAACTTCTTTTTCAATAGGGATCGTATTAGCTTCACCTGCCGAACCCGTACGAATTTCAATATAGCCCCCGGCTTGAATAATTTTTTCAAACGAGCTGCGGTCAACAATTAAATCTTTGATAATAGGAAATGCCGTCGCGCGCCAAGGCTCTATCCATAACTCATCTTCATCAGCATAATCTCGCATATATTGCTGACAGCTTGTGGTCGCTTGATGTTTGCCATGTGGTGTGCCGTTAATGACTAAGTTACAAGAACCACAAATGCCTTCGCGACAGTCAAAATCAAAAGCAATGGCTTCTTTATCCGCCTCAATTAATTGCTCATTTAGGGCATCCAACATTTCTAAAAATGAGGTATCTTCGCTAACATCAATTTGATGCTGCTCAAACTCACCTTTTGAATCTGCATTTTGTTGCCGCCAAATATGTAATTTATAAATCATCGGTAGTTTCTTGTAGTTGGTCTAACAAACTCAAAATGAAGTTCTTCTTTATACAACACAGGCACACTTAAATTGCCGCTATATTGCCAAGCTGCCA
>CAYSGK010000113.1:0-6951 GCA_964430395.1 uncultured Methylophaga sp. | reverse complement strand
ATGCGACAGGAGAAGGCCCCATTAACTCATCCGAATTACAAGGCGCATTATGCGGTCTCTTATGCCTTGATTCACAGGCAAACCGCGCAACTTGGTATAAAAGCCTTTATGAAGATGTGCAAGCTGATGAAGATGAAATATTAGATTTAACCTATTTATTCGACCAAACTGTTCAGGCACTGAACAGCCTTGATTTTGATTTGCAACTTGAGTTACCTGACGACAACGCACCGATAGCTTCGCGCATTTTAGCGATGGCCGATTGGTGCCAAGGGCTGCTTTTTGGTTTAGCCGCATCAGGACTAACCGACGACACAGACCTTTCTACTGATTGTAAGGAATATATTGCAGATGTAATAAATATCAGTCAAATTAACAGTGATGAGATCGATACTAGCGATAGCAATGATATGGATTTTGAAGAACTCGTTGAATATTTACGGATGGGCTTGTTTTTGATTTATAGTGAGCTGCAACCTGCTGACAATACGCAACAATTAACCGAACACTAGAGTTAGAATAGGTATGACAAAAAAAGATTTTCACCGCCGTCGTCAAGACCTCATGGATCTTATGGGATCAGACACAATTGCTGTATTGCCTAATGCACCTATTGCTAACCGTAATAGAGATGTTGATTATAACTATCGGGGAGATAGTAATTTTCATTATCTCAGCGGTTTTAATGAACCTGAATCTGTTATTGTTATTGTGCCTGGCAGACCTCATGGTGAATATTTATTATTTTGCCGCGAACGAGACCTTGAAAAAGAAATTTGGGATGGTTACCGTGCCGGACAAGAAGGTGCAGTGGAATGCTATGGCGCAGATGATTCTTATCCCATCACTGATCTTGATGATATTTTACCTGGACTGTTAGAAGGCAAAGAAAAAGCATTTTACACTATGGGCAAGATCCCCAGCTTTGATCAACGCATGGTCGGCTGGCTCAACCATCTGCGTGATGCATCGCGCCAAGGTAAGCAGTCTCCTACTGAGATTATTGAACTTGACCATACACTTAACGAGTTGCGCTTATTTAAAAGTAGTAGTGAAATTAAAGCAATGCGCTACGCTGCTGATGTGTCAGCTCAAGCCCATATTCGGGCAATGCAATTCACCCAACCGGGGCAATGGGAATATCAAGTTGAAGCTGAAATCATTCATGAATTTATGAAAAATGATTGCAGATCTCCCGCTTATCCATCTATTGTTGGTGGCGGTGAAAATGGCTGTATATTGCACTATATTGAAAACGATCATCGCTTGAAAAATAATGATTTATTATTAATTGATGCTGGCGCCGAATATGATTATTACGCCGCAGATATCACCCGTACCTTTCCCGTAAATGGAACCTTTACAAAATCTCAAAAAGCACTATATAACATTGTATTAGATGCCCAAAAAGCAGCCATTGCAAAAGTGAAACCAGGAAATCATTGGAACCAACCACATGAAGCAGCAGTTGAGGTGCTCACTGAAGGTTTATTGGATCTAGGATTATTAAAAGGAAAGTTAAGCAAGCTCATTAAAAAGGAAAAATACCGTGAATTTTATATGCACCGTACTGGCCATTGGCTAGGGATGGATGTGCATGATGTGGGCGACTATAAAATAGGAGGGGAATGGCGCATACTTGAACCCGGCATGGTTCTCACTGTTGAGCCTGGCTTATATATCCGTAACCCCGAACATGTAGAGAAAAAATGGCATTTTACTGGTATCAGAATTGAAGATGATATCTTGGTGACTAAAACGGGACATGATGTATTATCTAAGGCCGCGCCAAAAGAAGTAGATGAAATTGAGGCATTAATGGAAGAAGCAAAATAGCGTGAACAAGACTGACTTCGATTTAATTATTGTCGGTGGCGGCATGGTCGGAGCCAGCCTTGCCTGTGCATTAAAGAACAGCGACTTAAAGATAGTCATAATCGAAGCTTTTCCAGCTAATTCGACCCAACAACCTAGCTATGATGATCGTGGCATTGCCTTAGCTTATGGCTCTCAACGCATTTTTGAATCTATGGGCTTGTGGACTCAAATGGCTAGCCATAGCACAGCAATTACTGCTATTCATGTTTCTGATCGTGATCATTTTGGCATAACACGCCTTTGTGCGAAAGACGAAAATGTACCTGCATTAGGACAAGTAATCACAGCGCATTCAATGGGAATAGTGCTTACTCAAGCACTAGAAAAGCAAGAAAATATTGAGTTTATTTGCCCAGCTAAAGTAGTTGATTTGTTTCAACATCCTGATTTCGTCACTATTACATTAGACAATGAACGTGAAATATCGGCCAAATTAATCGTCGCCGCTGATGGTGCAAACTCAACCATTAAACATCTGCTAGAGCTAGGTTCATTAGAACATAATTATAATCAAACGGCGATTACTGCCAATATCACGCCTGAGCGCGCCCACAATGGCCGTGCATTTGAACGCTTCACTAATTCAGGCCCTATAGCTCTGCTCCCCATGTCAGATAATCGTTGTAGCCTTGTGTGGACAGTACAAACAGGCGATGAAACAGAAATTTTAAGCCTATCCGAACCGGATTTTTTATCTCGACTTCAAGATCGTTTCGGCTATCGCCTTGGTAAATTACTTAAAGTAGGTCAACGAAATGCTTATCCCTTAAAATTAATGCAGGCCGATCAAGCAATCCAACACCGTATTGTGCTTATTGGTAATGCGGCTCATAGCTTACATCCAATAGCTGGTCAGGGCTTTAATCTTGGTTTGCGTGATGTCGCTGCCTTGGCTGAGGTATTAATAGACCATAATGGAGATTGTGGTGATGCCCGCCTATTACATGATTACAAAGAATGGCGACAACAGGATCAAGACAATGTAATCAACAATACTAATACCTTAGTGACACTATTTAGTAATGATAATCCCGTACTCGGTCATCTTCGTGGTGTTGGATTAACATTAGTTGATGCCCTGCCCGTAGCTAAACATTGGCTAGCTCAAAAAAGTATGGGGCTAGATAAAAAACAACCGCGACTTGCCCGTGGAGTAAAGTTATGAGCCAACATTATGATGTTGTGATTGTAGGCGGTGGCATGGTGGGCGCAACGCTTGCCGTAGCCTTAGCGGATCAATCATCACTAAACATTGCTATTGTTGAAGCCTTCGAACCTAAGACCATTACGGAATCTAATAAAGCTGATTTACGTGTTAGCGCGCTTACCCGTGCAAGTAAGACATTATTTAAAAACTTAGGCATATGGCAGCATCTTATCCCCAGTCGAATCAGTCAATTTACCGATATGGAAGTATGGGAAACACAGTCCAGCACGCTACATTTTGATAGTGCGGATATTGGCGAGCCTTTACTCGGTTATATTGTTGAAAATAGACATATTCAGCAAGCTTGCCTTACTCGATGCAAACAACTTAATAATATTACTTTGCTGTGCCCTGCCAAGCCTAAATCATTCTCCGAACAAAGCTTGCTCCTTGAAGATGGTCAAACTCTAAGCGCTGATTTAATTGTTGGCGCTGATGGTGCTCGCTCTTTATTACGAGAGTGGGCTGATATTGATACACATGGTTGGGATTATCAACAAACCGCCGTGGTATGTACTGTTACAACACAACGGTCACATCAGCACACAGCATGGCAACATTTCCTTCCTGAAGGCCCTTTAGCCTTTTTGCCTTTGGCTGATCCGTACCAATGCTCAATTGTTTGGTCTAATTCAACAGAAGAAGCAGCATTGCTTTGTGGGCTTGAAGATGAAGCTTTTAACATCGCATTAACTAATGCCTTTGGCAACAAACTGGGGGACATTATCGATATCAGCGCTCGAGCAAGCTTCCCACTTAAGCTACGTCATGCCGATCACTATGTTGAAACGGGACTTGCATTAGTCGGCGATGCCGCACACACAATTCATCCTCTTGCCGGACAAGGGGTTAATATTGGTTTGCTTGATGCTGCCACATTAGCAGAAATAGTGATTGAAGCATATGAGAAAGACCGTGAGATTGGCAGCCTACACACATTAAACAAATATCAACGACGTAGGAAAGGCGATAATCTTGCTATGCAAATGACAATGGATGCCTTTAAACGTGCATTTGGCAGTGACTTAGCGCCAATACGTTGGGCAAGACGGTTTGGTTTAAATACCGTAAACAAAAGCGAACTGTTACGAAAGATCTTTATGCGGCAGGCTTCTGGTCATCGCTTTGCCAACCCAAAGCTTACAAAGGATAAGGCTTAATTTATTTTAGGCAAAAAAAGCAGCCCGAAGGCTGCTTTTTCATTAAAACTAATTTAAAACTTAAGCTGTTGCTTTTAAACGTCTACGAAGCCCCATAAAACCAGCTAATGCAGGTGCAAACATAAAAAGTGCAGCAGGAACTGGAACAGCAGCTACATCAGCATGAACTAAGGCTTCATCATTTACACACGCCATTGTTAAGTATGTGCTAATGATAGCGCCTGAACCAGATAATAGGCCTAAATCACTTAAATCAAATTCACCTTCAAGCACATTATCATCACCACCATTAGCAGTCCAAGATCCTTGGAAAGTAGCTAAAACGGTGCCTCCAACCATTCTATAGGTATCAGTCATATGGTCTGGGGCATAAGCACTACCGTAAATATTAGCGCCATCCCATGTACCACCACTTAATAATTCAAAGTTAGCAACACCAGTACCATCATCAACACTAACTAAATGAATAGCAAAATCAAAACCGGCTGAACTTGTTGTTGGATTAGCTGATGTAGGATTAGTAACGCTAATCGCAAAATCGCTTAGGAATATATCTGGAGATGAAGCAACTTGGCGACCACTTAAAATCTCACCACCAACGGCGCCAAACTGGAATTTACCGCCAGTAACGTTAGTGCCAAGAAAGTTAATATCATAAACATCCCCACCACTAGCATCATTTAGTTCTTGTGTACCACCATGCGTATTCCACTTAGCTGAACCTTCAGCACCATCCGTGTTCCACTGATATTCAGAAGCCGTAATAGAACCATCAATTGTTGCAGCAAATGTACTTACTGACATTAAACCTAAAAACGAAGCAGTTAAAATATTTAGTGTTTTCATTGTTATACTCTTTTTAAAAATGTTTCTTGCAAATGTTGAGAGCATTATAAATAGGGGAAAGGGTTATTAATATTGTACCTTGGTACAATATTTGTGAATTAGCTTACAAAAAATGAATGGTAGTAAGTTGAATTGTCTTAAAGAACGGTTACTGATGGGTTTAGCTATTCTTTAATTAAATGCGTGCTATTTACTGTGTTTGCTGTTCTATTAATTTTTGCTGCTGAAGCGCCGCATTATTTAATGTTTGTTCAACATCTTTCGCCTTATCGATCATATCTGTTTGTTCTTTCCACACATGTTCTTCAACTTTATCCTGCTCATCTGAACACCCTATTATGAAAAGTATTGGTAAAACAATAAGAAAAATTTTAAACATGGTGGTTTCTCCTACTTCAAACAAAAAGCCACACTAACAAGTCATGCTAGTGTGGCTCTAACAAAAGTCTAACAAATGTTACTTTTTAGATTTAGCTCTTGATGCTGGTTTTTTAACAACATTTTTAGCCCAGTTATCAGCAATCGTTTTAGCCGCATCACGTCCGCCTAAGCCAAATGCCAGTGCAAATGCAACCGCCACACTGCCCAGAGTCAAGCCAAATGCCATATTGACAATGTTGTCAGCTAAGCCCATTGCTCTTAAGCCCATCGCTAATACAAGACCAATAATCGCAAATCTAGCAATATTCGCTACAGTATCGTTGCCAACAGCCGTCAGCTTTTGATGTGCGATATTACCTAATACATTACCAATGATAAGAATGACACCACCTATTAATATACCGCCACCAAACTCAAGCACCTTACCGAAGATAGTTGAAATAATATTGATCCCTAAAATATTTACTGCTGCTGTGGCCGCTGCCAGCATAGAGAAGAACATAACCGTTCCACCAACAAGCTTGGTAACGGTAAAGCTTTCAGTGAACAAGCCTTGCAAGCCTATTTTTTCAGGCAAAGCATTAATATTTAAGCCATCAAGTAACGTGGTTAGTAGATAAACAACAAATTTAGCTACAAAATAAGCAACCAGAAGAATTATCGTTGCGCCAATAATATTAGGAATCGCTGTCCATAATTCCTGAATCATTGCTGAGGCGGGTACTGAAATAGCGGGGATTTTTAATGCACCCAATGCAGCTACAACAATAGGCAACAAGATAGCAATAAAAACAAATGCACTACCAAAAGGTGACACTTTTAATTCACTATTACCCGTTTTATCAGCGATTTGGCTGTCCACTTTTGTTAATGCAACCGCCACTAATTGAGAAACGACTTTAGCAATAATCCAGCCAGCATAAGCAATGACACCTGCACCAATAATATTTGGAATCGCTTCCATAAATTTAGTAGTCATATCTTTAAGGGGAGCTAATACATCAGTTAGTCCAAAATGCTGTAATACGGCCATCAAAACAAAGATTGTTAACAGCGCTTTGATTAAAGATGCAATCGGTGTTGCAAAATCAGATGTAACGCCTTTCTCATCCGTGTAGTTTAAGAATGATATTTTTGAAAGACCTGACTTAATAAATTTAGAAGCCAATTTAACAAAAAACAAACCCACAATTAAAATAGCTAAGCCTACTAATGCATGACCCAACGGGCTATCAAAAAAACTATTCGTTCTCAAATTATTTAATAACTGATCCATATTTATTTCCTTACGTTTCGTAACATTAAAAAATATATACCCGTGATCATTCAAGTTGCGGTTTTTTGGTGCCTATAATGGATGGGCTAGCAAGGCATAATAGTAATGTAATAGTCGCTCTATTGCTTACTATTATAACGTAGATAGCGCATTCAGTATGGGTGCCAAAAATCTGCATCTTGATTGATTACAGGTATATACCC
>CAYSGK010000112.1:0-6977 GCA_964430395.1 uncultured Methylophaga sp. | reverse complement strand
AATTTGTTGTTTTCTTATTCCACAAAACTATGGCAACCAACAATAATAATGCCTGAACTAGTAAACCTTGTAAATTGGGATAAATGCCGAGTAAATCAATCCGATAAAAGTTTAGCGGTGTTGCCGCAATAAGACCTGCTTCCTGCAGTGCTGCAATACCTTTTCCTGCAAAAATGATGGCAAGTATAAACATTAATCCTCCCGTCACTGAGAAAAATTGCCGAAGAGGTAAGCGAACACTGTAACGCAAGATTAGCCAGCCTACTATCGCCAGCAAAACGGTTGCCGCAATAAAACCATTTAACACCATATGCTGACCATTTGTTGCTGTTTGTATCCATAATGCTTGATAAAATAAAATTGTCTCAAAGGCTTCACGATAAACAGCAATAAATGATAAACCCGATAAGGTCCATAATGTGCCTGCTGACAATGCTTTTTGCATATTGTCATCAATAAAACTTTTCCATTTCGCGGCACTGGTTTTGTCATGCATCCAAAAACCAACATATAACAAAACAACGGTTGCAACCATGGCTGCTATCCCTTCTGTCATCTCACGAGATGCGCCTGAAATGTCAATTAAGGATAAGGATGCCCACCAAGTTAAAAAACCAATAACCAGTGCACTAATCCAACCATAGTGAATATATCGTAGGCCATCTTGTCGCTTGGTACGTACCAAAAATGCAACTAGTGCCGCTACAATTAAAAGCGCTTCTAACCCTTCTCGCAACAAGATAAAAAAGGCACTGCCAAATGCAGCTTCGGGAGACAAACTTTTGCTACTTAATAACTCAGATGCCTCATCTAGTTTGTTATGGATCACCTCAATATCACTTTTAATTTGCCCAACAGGTAGCTCGGCACGAATTGAATTTCGCAGCTTAGTCATCCTCCCTTCTATATCGAGCTTTAGCGATTTATCGAGTGTGCTGATATTTTGTTCAACTAATTCAAAACCATCTAAATAAGCTTCAACTGCATATTGATAGGCTAGTTTTGATTTACCTTCTTGATAAGCAGTAATCACATCATCAAGTTTAGATTTTGCAAAATCTAAATTAGAACTTGATTTAAAAAGTAGTTCAGGATGACTGCGCAAGCTTGCCATCATCAAGGTGCCGTTAACTGGATCAAGTTCTTCAGCTTGATGCGGCGTTATTGTGGTCAGTTTATTAAGATTAAAAAGTGGCTGTTTCCTAACATCAATAGACTCGTTAATTTTACTCTCTTTCACCGCCAGACTACCTACATAAAAAGCAAGAGACCAACGTTGTTGGTCATTCAATTGATGAAAAGCACGCATTCCAGTCCCTTCAACACCTTGTGTGATTGTGTTGTACAAACCAAACAATGTTCTATGTTGATAGCGTTCTTTATCATTAAAATCGATTGGAGGAGGAGCCATTCCTATCGAAGCAGGGCCATCGCCCGAACCAGTCGCACCATGGCATGAAGCACATTGTTTAGCATAGAGTGAAGCCGCTTGTTTGAGATTAGGCTGAGAACGAGGAATGACAACAACTTGATAGTTTGTAATTATGGACTCGCGCATCACTGCAATCAGCTGCCTTAATTTATCAACCGATTCTTTGTGTTGAACATAGCTTGCTAATAGCTCGGCTTGTTCTATTAATTCTGTTTTGCCTGTAGTTTTATCGAGTTCGTTTATATGCTGTTGAATACCCGCTGTAAAATCGAGCATTTCTTCATACTCGGTCTGATTAACCACCTTTCCCTTATTGACAGCACCGCCATAATCTACCGCCATATAATCAATTAATTGCAAAAGCTGAGTACTATCAGCTAGCACAGCTTGGCTGAACATGGTCAAAGCAAGAATAAAAACACTAATAAACTTCATCTATTTTTCAATAATAATTACAATAAATACAAATGATAACAATTATCATTTAGATAGTAAAGTGTCAGAATACACTTTATACACTTATTGAACGTTATCATTCACATGAACTAGCGTATTAAATATATATTTACTATTTGATATATACAGTTTATTATATATATTCCACCCAATATATTATAATTAAAAAAATGAAAATAAATATAGAAGCCGATGATTTTTACTCTGTCTTATCTCATCCAATGAGATTAAGAGCACTTGTTTTGATAAAACAATTTGATGAGTTATGTGTTTGTGAACTCACTCATGCCTTAGCTCTCGCGCAACCCGTTATTTCACGTCATCTTGCCCAATTGAAAGAAGCTGGGTTATTAGTGTCCCGTCGGCAAGGTTTATGGATTTATTATCGTATACATTCTGAATTACCAGAGTGGATCAACAAGGTGATCGAAACCACTGTTATGGGAATTGCAGAACGCTCACCGTATAAAGATGATCGGCTTGCTCTTTCGACTATGAAAAACAGACCCAATCAGGCTTGCTGTTAAGGAATAAAAATGACAATACGTATTGCTATCAATGGTTTTGGACGAATGGGTAAACTGGCTTTACAAGCTGGTTGGGATAATAATGAACTGGAATTTGTTCATATCAATGAAATCAAGGGTGACACAGCATGTCATGCCCATTTATTACAGTTTGACTCTGTCCATGGACGTTGGGGTGAAGATAAAGAAATTTCTGCTTCTCAGTCACACATTAATATTGATAATCACGTTATTAGTGTTAGCCAGCACAAAAAAATAGAAGACGTAAACTGGGCTGATTACAATATCGATCTAGTATTAGAATGTTCAGGTAAATTTAAAACACAAGAACAGCTACAGCCCTATTTTGACCATGGTATTAAAAAAATATTAGTCTCTGCACCCTGCCCAGATCCCGCCCTTAATCTTGTATATGGTGTAAATCATCACCTTTATGATCCAGTCAAACACCATATCGTGACAGCTGCTTCATGCACAACAAACTGTTTAGCACCCATGGTTAAAGTGATGCATGAGTCATTGGGCATTAAACATGGTTCAATGACGACTATTCATAACATCACCAATACCCAAACCATTGTTGATAAGGGCCACAAAGACTTACGCCGAGCACGTGCATGTGGTCAGTCTTTAATTCCTACCACGACAGGATCAGCCAAAGCAATAACTAAAATATTTCCTGAATTAGAAGGCAAATTAAATGGTTTAGCCGTACGTGTACCGTTATTAAATGGTTCACTTACCGACCTCGTATTTGAATCTGCTAAAGAAACAAATACTGATGAAGTGAATGCTTTATTTAAAGCCGCATCTGAAAGTACATTAAGGAATGTGCTCGGTTATGAGACACGCCCTTTAGTATCAGCAGACTATACTAATGACCCACGTTCAGGGATTATTGATGCACCTTCAACAATGGTAATAAATGGATCTCAGGTAAAACTTCTTGCCTGGTATGACAATGAATGGGCTTATGTCAATCGTATGATTGATATTGCCACCCTAATTTCTCGGTCAATGTAAGTATGGAAGCCACACACAGCTTGCGAAATTATGCCGTTATTACGGCAGGATACTGGGCATTCACAATAACAGATGGCGCCATTCGTATGTTGGTGGTGCTCTATTTTCATCAACTTGGCTATTCTCCGTTAGCTATTGCCAGCCTATTTTTATTTTATGAATTTTTTGGCATTGTCACTAATATGGTCGGTGGCTGGTTGGGATCACGCTTTGGTCTTAACACGACCATGCATATAGGTATGTTATTACAAGTTATTGCTTTATTAATGCTCACCGTGCCTACGGAATATCTTACTATCCTCTATGTTATGGCCGCACAAGCCTTGTCAGGTATTGCCAAGGATCTTAATAAGATGAGCGCCAAAGCCAGTGTTAAATTATTTGTACCCTCGAACTCAAATCAAAGTGCCGCATCACAAACCTTATTTAATTGGATTGCCATACTCACTGGCTCCAAAAATACGTTAAAAGGTGTCGGATTCTTCATCGGTGGTTTATTGTTGGCATTATATAATTTCAGAGGCGCACTTTATATATTAGCCGGCTGTTTATTCATTGTTCTATTATTCACCCTATTTTTGTTACCGAACGACTTAGGTAAAACTAAAAACAAAGCTAAATTCTCACAGATTTTTGCTAACGATCCCGCTATAAACTGGCTGTCAGCCGCCCGCTTCTTTTTGTTTGGTGCCCGTGATGTATGGTTTGTTGTTGGTTTACCTGTATATTTATCTTCCACATTAAACTGGACATTTGAACAAGTTGGTAGTTTTTTTGCCTTATGGGTCATCGGCTACGGATTTGTTCAGGCATTGACTCCCAAACTGATTCGCAAAAAGAACAATCTGCATGCACCTGATGGTAAGACGGCACAATCACTTGCTCTGAGTCTGATGCTATTACCCGCATCAATGGCACTGATGCTTTATCTGCACTTACCCGCAAACTGGGTCATTATTATTGGTCTGGGTTTGTTTGCCATTCTTTTTGCCATTAACTCTGCCGTGCATTCCTATTTAATTGTTGAATGGTCCGCTCACGATAACGTCGCTCTGAATGTGGGATTTTATTATACGGCTAATGCCGGAGGAAGACTAACCGGTACCATCTTGTCCGGCTTGCTTTATCAATATTTTGATCTCTATGGCTGCTTGATTGCATCCAGCCTTTTTATTGCTTTAGCTGCAGGTTTATCAATAAAATTGCCTCGCAATTACACATACCCCTAATCATTAGTTAAGTAGCACAAGTTGCTGAGACTCTTCACTGTAAACGATCTTTGAAAAAATGTTTTAATACCCAACTTTGTGTTCGTGTTTGTCCTGTCCGAACATAATCTAATGCATATTCATTTTGTAAGGTCCATTGCATTTTAGAGCGTGCTGAAGATTGACCACACATTAACAAGCAATCGCCTTGCTTGATCTTCACTGCTTCTTCAGATAGTAAAATGGCTTTACCATCTCGTGATAATAATAAAGGCACTACGGATAACGATTGCTCCCGCTGATAAGAATCGCATATCAAATCAGTTGTTGTAACTTCTAGCCCTTCTTTAACCGCACGATTAACGGCATTTGCCTGTTTTTTATTAATTTTTATTTCCCACACATCAGGTACATAATCATATACTGTTAAGGCAATACGTTTCACCATATTGCTTGCCCATTCTTTGTTTTTATTGGCCGCTAAATCAAGAAAATCATACAATAGTGGTGTAGCTAGAATAACCTGAATTTTATGGGCAATAATAGAACTAGGATGCATTACGATTTCTGCTGAAATCTGTTCAAAAAGGCGTTCATTATCAACCATATTATTGCGTGCAACAACAAACAGATTAGAATTAAGCTCTTTTGCCGTCATAATAATAGAGAGATTATTCGCATCATTATCAGTACCGGCTACCAGACCAACCGCATTGCCAATATCAGCCTGTTGCAGCGTCTCAGCCTCTGTTCCTCGACCATGTATCCAATCTTTATCTGCAATACCTACTTCTTCGATCCCCGTTTCTTCCGGCGCTGCTTCAATAATAATCGCACGTAGTCCATTATCTGTTAATTGTTTGAAAACTGTTTTGCCAAATCGACCATAACCGCAGACAACCCAATGTCCATTTTGTGGTGGATAGATAGGCGTATCCAATGGCTTGCTTCGCTTACCTGTTAACCATTGGTTTAATAAGTAATGAGCAGGAGATTGAATGGCTGTTGCCAAATAAGTAGCAAAGGTATCAAACGGATCAATAATATAATCTGTACCAAAAGATGACATATTGTCTTCAATATCGTGGGAATCTGCTCGACAAATAACTTTAATATTAGGGCTCAACAACTTGCTAGCCACTGCAATTCTTAAATTAACTTGATTATTATCCGTTACAGCGATAACACCCTGACATAAATAATGTTCAAGCCCCGCCTCCAAAAGGTGAACCGGTTTTGATGCATCACCTAGCAAGCTAGGAACGGCTTGGCGTAATACCTCTAATTCTAATAAGCTAACCCGATCAGGATCCTTGTCAATCACGACCACATTTTGGTTGTTTTCAGTAAGCGCATCAACTAACACACTGCCCGTCTCACCATAGCCACACACGATAAAAAACGGTTCTTTCAGGTCTTTTATGCGTTTAGCAAATCGTGATTCAGTGAGTGCTTGCTGAAAGGCTCGATCTTGAACCAATGCCAATAAGGTTCCTATCGCATAAAACCATACTATTACCGTGGCATAAATAAAGAAAATAACCCATAAGCGCTGAGCATCAGTAAAGGCATAAGGTATTTCACCAAAGCCAATTGTTGTTGCCATGTAGCTAACAAAATAAAAGGCATGAAAAAACCCCATATGCCAAACATGACCATCAGCATCTTGTCCGGGAATAAGCACTAATCCCAAGGCAGCAATCGAATAAGTTGCAACCAAGATCAGCAAAGGCTGACGCATCCGCCGGAAAAAGATGAAAATAATATTATTCATGGTAAAGGATTACGGGTATAAATATTTAACGACGTAGCATAACCGTTTCTATAACCAGTAATATCACTGATATTACATTAGCTAACATCGCCCCTCCAGAAAGAGAAACGATACTCGCCATTGCAACAGGATTCATCTCTGCACCTGAAACATGAACAGTGAATGTCCAAACTAATGCTGCTGCGAATAATTGTAAAACCGCAACTAAACTGGTTGCTAATAATACTGCTCCCAACTGAGTTCGGTCACCAAATTTGAGGATAGTTGCAATCACATTCACCACAATAACAACAAATAATTCATAGACATTATGATGAGCTGGATCACTAAAATCACCAACAAAAAAACCAAAATTAAGTGTTAAAGCCAAAACGATGAAAAAACCAAATATAACCTTTTCTGGATTCATTGTTATTCCTTATAAATAGTAGAATTAATGAAAAGGATTATATACCCAATTTACTTGGAAATGCAGGTTTACCGTTTTCCATTATTGATCCTTCGGGTATATACCCGTAATCAATCAAGATGCAGATTTTTAGCACCCATACTGAATG
>CAYSGK010000111.1:0-7036 GCA_964430395.1 uncultured Methylophaga sp. | reverse complement strand
ATAAATCCGAAAAGCCTCATCTGGTTCACGATAATCAACATTAGCACCCGCCACTAATTCAGGATGCCAATCAGCAGCATTTACAGGTAAACAACTTATCAATAGAAGGGATAGCGCAATTAATTTTGAATGTATATTGTTAAACTGATTTAACATTTACTCACCCTCCATAAATTATAACTTACCACCATAATGGCGCTGCCCTCCCGCATCAGTATTGTAGCATTTCGAACTATTCCAGCCATCACCATCTCTGTCTTCAATCCCCATTGTGGTTGGATCACAATCTTCATCGTGCCCACGAATATCACATCTTTCAACATTACCAGGAAATGCCTCCGCATCATTGTCATTACAATCATCCCCACCGGATCGGATTGATGAATGGCCATCGCCATCATTATCTTCCTGTTCGTGTCGACATAAATCTGCCTCTTCATCACAATAATCACGTGTAAAGGCACTATATGTCCCTGTATCTGCTGAACACACAGAACGGCCTCCTAGTGCTACTGAACCCGACACGCACCCCTTGATATCAGCAGCTGCATTTTCTGGTAAACATTTTTCTGGTCCATTGCAAAACAGCCCATCATCACATTGCGCATCAGATGTACAAATTTCTGCAGATTCTGCAAACATCGACCATGCCAAAAATAAGCTAAGACAACTGAACACTTTTATACTGTTCATATTCATTTTGAGCCCCCTTATTCTGCTGCTGCGGCACAATCATGCCAGTGATCAGGATCGGTATCATCACAATCATTATGAGATATAGCTAAATAATGCCCCTCATCCATCGATCTATTAATATCTTGCTGACATTGTTCAGTAAAATCTGAACCTGCTGCTCCATGACCATCCTGATCTAAATCTGGATAGACATGGATTGTTAAACCTTCATCAATTTGTTTGTTACAGTTATTATCTATACCATCACATTTTTCTGGTGCACCTGGATATACATCCGAACGTGTATCATCACAATCTGCACCGGAAAGATAAGCTTGCTCCGATAGTCTCTCAATTCGTGCCTGCATTTCAGCTTCGTCACGCCGTTTTTTTTCTGCAACTGCACGTTTATAGCGTTCCCATTGCTCTCGAACACCTGATATTTTTGCTAAATCTTGTGGAGATAAGGCATTGTGGTTACCAATCTGTCCACTGACACCGGGTGGCACAAATCCTCCTTTGGAAGGCGCTGGAGAAGTTGATGATGAAGGACTCAATGTCAGTTTTGGTTTAGGCTTTCTTGCTTCTACAGGCTTCGTAGTTAATTGAGGTGTTTTGAGCGTTGGCGTAACTGCAGCTTTCACCTTTGGTAATTGATTTTTTACACCAACAGTTGGTGCTGTGAACCCACCTGTCGTGTTTTCCCCTACCCCTAAGTCAGGTTTTTTCGGTGCAGGACTAAACCCACCTTTTTTAGCAGGTTTAAGTTGAACAGGTTTATTATTTAGCTGAACGCTTGGTTGCTGAAGTTTAGATGGGATCTTGATTTTAGGTAAAGCTTGAGGTTGATTTGGGCTAACACCTCTAGGCTGTAAAGCTGGCATAGCGGCTTTTTTTGTAGGTGACACTATTTTTTTCTGTGTAGATGGTGGCTTACATCCAGTTCTTATGCAATTTTCTCTTTCTTTATTTATATCATGTATTATCTGCGTCCCTGTGGTAATAGCTTGTGAACGACTCTGTATCTTTTTTTGTAAGTCGATCGTATCCATCTCATGCCCAGAATTAGTCGTCTCTAATTGATTCTTCTTCGACTCTAATGCTTTAGTTGTATTCTGCGGGGTAATCTTTATAGATTTTGTCTGTTTACCAAGTTCTGTCGCTAACGATAAACTAGATAAAGATAAAAGGCATAAACTGGAAATTATCACTAATGTTTTTGCCGTAGTAAAGTGAGGTTGCAACATATTACATATCCCCTATACTTTATAAGTATATTTAAGTATACGACTAACACTAAATAAGTTCAAATTGCCTGCAAGGAAATACACTTTTCTTATAAGGTAACTTATTTTAATAAGCCCCGAATATTTGATAAATGCGCTTTGCCACGTTCTTTGCGCTCTTCCGGATCAACTTGTGTTTTTGTGGTGGTCCAAATTAAATCTTCGGCGGGTAGCTCACGTAAGAATCGACTTTCTTCACAGTCCACTTTTTCACCGTAACGCTTTCGGGTATTGGCAAGGGTAAAGACTAAGCTACGTTGAGCACGTGTTACACCCACATAAGCCAAACGGCGTTCTTCTTCGATATTTTCTTCTTCAATGCTGGTGCGGTGTGGCAGAATTTCTTCTTCCATGCCGATAATAAAAACATGGGGGAATTCTAAGCCTTTAGCAGCGTGCAATGTCATTAGACTCACTGCATCTTCTTGGTTTTCTTCAGCTTGGCGTTCTAATAAATCCATTAAGGTTAATCTGGCGGCTATATCACCGATATTATTTTGTTCGGTGTCTTTATCTACAATACGTTTGATCCATACTTGTAGCTCTTCAACATTTTCCATTCGTCTAATCGCTTTATCAGGATCGCCGGTGACTTCTTCTAACCAAGCGCGATAATCAATTTCTTCTATCATATCTTTAATGGTTTCTATCAAATCACTTCGCTCAGCACGATCGGCAATATCCACTAACCAGTTTGAAAACTTCTCTACGCGATGCATGGCTTGATTCGATAACTGCTCTGCCAAACCAATCTCGAAACACGCGGCAAACATGCTGCATTTTCGCTGTGCTGCATAATTACCTATTTTCTGTAAGGTGCTCGCGCCAATGCCTCGCCGCGGTGTATTGATGATTCTTAAAAAAGCATTATCATCATCTTGATTCGCCAATAAGCGTAAATACGCCATAATATCTTTGACTTCTACTCGTGAGAAAAATGAGGTGCCACCTGTTAAAACATAAGGCACATTATGCTCACGCAAGACCTGCTCTATAGGCCGAGAGAGATGATTACTTCGATATAAAATCGCATAATCTTTATGATCGGCATTATGTTTTAGCTTGTGATATAACAGCTCTGAAACCACTTTTTCTGATTCATGGAAATCATCACGACAGGCAATAACTCGAATGGGATCGCCCTCACCGCGGGCGCTCCAAAGTTTTTTCTCAATAATATGTGGGTTATTACTAATTAGCTGATTCGCTGCACGTAATATTCGCCCCATTGAACGGTAATTTTGCTCTAACTTAATCACTTTTAAACGAGAATAATCTTGCTGTAGTAAGTTTAAGTTTTCTGGATTCGCCCCACGCCATGAATAAACTGATTGGTCATCATCGCCCACCACCGTCAAAGCTTCACGAATACCGACTAACTGCTTCACCAATTCATATTGGCAACCATTGGTATCTTGATATTCATCCACTAGTAAATAATGAACGCGAGCTTGCCATTTTTTTAATACTTCAGGGTTATCCTTAAATAATAAAACTGGCTTTAAGATCAAATCATCAAAATCAACGGCATTATAGGCCTGCAATGCTTCGACATAACGGCTATAGACTTTGGCCGCCGCTATTTGTTGGCCATCTTCTGCTATTTGCATTGCCTGTGTAGCCATGATCAGTTTGTTTTTCCACTCTGATATCTGCCACTGACATTGCTCCGCATGTTCGCTATCAGCTGCGAAATCTTTACCCATTAGGTCACGTAATACCGCTAGCGTATCGTGGGCATCGAATATTGAAAAACCTTCACGATAACCGAGGTGAGCATATTCTTTTCGAAGAATCGTTAGACCAAGGTTATGAAAAGTCGACACCATCAAACCGCGAGCGGATGTGCCTCGAGAGGCCATTAATTCAGCAACACGGCTTTTCATCTCTCGTGCCGCTTTATTGGTGAAGGTGACTGCTACGATATTGCGTGCGGCAATACCGCACTGCTCAATTAAGTAGGCAATTTTACGCGTGATTACCCGTGTTTTCCCACTGCCTGCACCGGCGATAACTAATAACGGTCCATCAATATGCCGAGCGGCTTCCCGCTGCTCGGGGTTTAAATCTTTCATTAAATAATCTGATGTAAAAAATGGTTCAAGTTAACAACTCTATCAGTCTCGCATTCGGGTTAGCGGGAATCTAATAATTAGAAAACAGATTCCGGCTAAAAACCTACCGGAAGGACGAATTTTTGTCTAAAACAAGTTAATTAGAAATTGTATCTAGACGGCGATAGCCAATGGCTTCGCTTAAATGTATGGTTTGAATCTGATCTGAACCTGCCAAATCGGCAATAGTTCGTGCCACTTTTAAAATACGGTGATATGCCCGTGCCGATAAACCTAAACGGTTAATGGCTTGCTCTAATAGTTGATAATCACTTTCACTCAACGGGCAATATTCCTGTAATTCTTTATGTTCTAATAAATAATTTGCTTTACCAGCACGCTTCATTTGTCGTGCTCTTGCCGTCACAACACGTTTCTGAACAGTTAAACTATTCTCTTCTTTCTCGCCTTCTTCTGCCGGACGTAACATTGCTTTTGCCACCGGCGGCACCTCAACCAACATATCAATACGATCCATTAATGGGCCTGAAACTTTAGCCTTATAGCGCCGCACTTGATCTTCGGTGCAATGACAGCGTGCTTGCCCCAAATAGCCACATGGACACGGGTTCATCGCCGCCACTAGTTGAAATCGAGCCGGAAACTCTGCTTGATGTGCTGCTCGCGAAATAGTGATTTTACCTGACTCTATCGGTTCACGTAATACTTCTAATACTTTTCGATCAAATTCAGGTAATTCATCTAAAAATAAAATGCCATTGTGTGCCAACGAGATCTCCCCCGGCTGTGGTGGACTGCCACCGCCGACCATTGCCACTGCCGAAGCAGTATGATGAGGCGAGCGGAACGGTCGCTGTCGCCATCGTTCAACATTAAATCCGCTGGTTGAAATAGAATGAACCGTTGCGGTGCCAACCGCTTCTTGTTCAGTCATTTCTGGCATAATGCCGGGCAAACGACTGGCTAGCATCGTTTTACCTGTTCCCGGTGGCCCACTAAAAAGCAGTGAATGGCCGCCAGCAGCAGCGACTTCTATCGCTCGTCGTGCATGAGCTTGGCCGCGTACATCAGCGATCTCGGGGTAGTCAAGGGTGTCACTTTGGCCTGAGTGTTGAGCAATATCTAGGCGTTGCTGACCATGTAAATGAGCACATACTGCTAACAGGCTGTCAGCACCAAAGCATTCAGCTTTCTCAATCAGTGCTGCTTCAGCACTATTTCCTTGAGGCAAAATCATTGTTCGCTTTGCTTTTAGTGTTGCTAGAATCGTTGGCAATACACCGCGCACAGCACGTAATTCACCCGTTAAACCGAGTTCACCAATAAACTCTTTATCTTTTAACGAACTTAACGGTATTTGCCCCGATGCGGCTAAAATTCCTAATGCAATGGGCAAATCAAAACGACCACCTTCTTTAGGTAAATCAGCTGGCGCTAAATTAATGGTGATGCGCTGTTGTGGAAAAGAAAATTGGGAATTAATTAAAGCCGATCGCACCCGATCTTTGCTTTCTTTAACGGCGGTTTCTGCCATGCCGACAATATTTAAACTAGGCAAACCGTTCGATAGATGCACTTCAACCGTGACAGCTTGGGCATCAATGCCCGTAATTGCCCGGCTATAGACTGTTGCTAAACTCATTAATCACCATCCTTGGAAGTCATTCTAATCAATATAAGAACAACAATAATCCGCTAATTTACTTACTTTTAAATCAAATGATGAATCTGCAGGCACATTAAATTGTTCACCACCTTTGCTAGCAATCCACTCATCACCGCCATCTAGTCTATAAACTAATTCGCCGGCTAAAATTTCCATCAACTCGGCTTTTTCTGTACCAAAAGTGTATTCGCCCGGCATCATAATACCCAATGTTTTTGTGGTGCCATTAGCGAAAGTGACGGTGCGGCTGGTGACATTGCCATCAAAATAAACATTGGCTTCACGGGTAATGCTTACATTATTAAATTCGGACATTATTTACCTTCTAATTCGGCAACTCGTTTTTCAAGCGCCTCTAACTTCTCACGGGTTCGATGCAATACTTGTGTTTGTACATCAAATTCTTCACGTGTCACCAAATCTAATTTAGCAAAGGTCGCGCTCATCGCAGCTCGCACATTCTTTTCAACATCCGCTTGCAAGCCTGTTAAACCCGATGGCATTGCATCGCTGATTGTTTGTATGACTTCTTCAATTTTTTTTGTATCTAGCATACTTTCCTCCATTGACTGTCGCATCCTATTCTACGTTAAATAAGTAAGGACTCAAGCGAAATCAATTTTGTTTAGTCCAAAGCACAAAGAAAAATATGCTTGTCGCACAATCTGCTAAAAACCAAGCGATTGTTTCAAATGCATACATCGGTGATTCGGAAAATAATATTGAAATAGTATAATCACCAAACGTTATACCATATAGATTAAACAAGGACGTGAGCGCCCATAAAACCGCACAAAGCAATGTAATTGTTTTCATTTTTTATCCTTCATTATCTTTAATGCCTAAAGCATGATTAATAGATCTTATCTCTTCATTAGTTTTCCCTGTTAACTGTCTGTATTGCTTAATCGGTGCTCTAAAAAGCCAAACTTCAATCCCTAGGTGAAGAATGACTACCAGAAATAAAAGAAATAGCTGCATAAAATGCTCTGAAAAATAATTTTGTTCATCTGATATCAACTCCAATATCACAGAACCAAACACAGTTACCGAAACAGCAAGCAAGCCTAATGTAGCTAAAGACAAAATATAAGAAATAATCATTATCCACTGATATTTAAAAAATTGTTTCCAGCGTAAAAACAAAACTATCAAGCCATACACCGCAGAAATTAGCATTGGCCAAACAACCAAAATCACTACCATTGCTTCCACGGGAATACCATGCGCAAAGGCTAATGAAGATGCCGATATTAATACTAGCCCAATACTTGCTTTAAGAATTTTCATTTGATTCGCCCTTTTGTAACTTTCTAAATTGTTGTATAGGTGTA
>CAYSGK010000110.1:0-7064 GCA_964430395.1 uncultured Methylophaga sp. | reverse complement strand
AATAGTGTAAATAGTGTAAATAGTCCTCAGCGTATTATTTCGCTTGCCCCCAATATTACTGAAATTTTATTTGCCCTAGGCTTAGGTAAAAGAGTAGTCGCCGTCAGTAATTATTGTGACTTTCCTGCACAAGTAAATGATTTACCTAAAGTGGGTGGGCTTCTTAACCCTAACTTAGAAGCAATTATTACTCAACGGCCTGACTTAGTGGTGTTATCCGTCAAACAACACCATACAATCATGCAACTGCAACAATTAAATATTCCCACTCTCGCTGTTCACAGTACACGTCTGTCTGATATCAAAGATACAATTACAGTTATTGGGCAATATTCAGATCACCAACGACAAGCGACCGAGCTACTGATGTCACTCGACACCAAAATTAATGCTATAACTCAAAAGATAAAAACACTATCCCGCCCGACAGTCATGATTTCACTAGGGAATAGCACCAATAGCGAACAAATTAATACCGTTTATATTGCGGGTCAAAATGATTTTTATAATGACTTAATCACGTTAGCAGGCGGTACAAACGTCTATCAAGATCCGCAAATTAGTGTTCCTTCTTTATCCGTAGAGGGTATTATTCAACTTAATCCTGATATTATTATTGATATTTACCCAGAATCGGACGACCACAATGCCGACCTACAGCAAGTGCTACAGCGTTGGCAATCACTAAAACACATTAATGCTGTGAAAAATAATCGTATTTATATTATCGAAGAAAGTTATGCCACTATTCCTGGACCGAGAATTATCTTGTTACTTGAGCAATTTGCACGACTCATTCATCCCGAAGTGCAGTGGACACCATGACCATATTACTAACAGTAAATGATCTCACCGTTAAAATTGATGGATCTACATTATTATCCTCTGTACATTTCCAAATAAACAAGGGAGATTATCTGTGTATTCTAGGCCCAAATGGCGCAGGCAAGAGCACATTATTGAAAGCACTTATAGGCATTATTAAACCTACTTCAGGTAATATATCAATTGGGCAACAGGATATAGCCCAATTGAATCAAAAACAACTTGCCCGACACATCAGTTATGTACCTCAGGCACATGCTCAAGCATTTGACTTTACCGTCATCGATTTTATAAAAATGAGTCGTTATGCATACCGCACCGCACTTTCTGACTGGGCTAATAAAGATCAAAATGCGTTTGAAAAAGCGATAGCCATCACACATACAGAATCATTTCTGCAACGTAAAATGCAAACGCTAAGCGGCGGCGAACAACAACGTATTATGATCGCTGCAGCGCTATGCCAGCAAGCATCTTTACTTTTACTAGACGAGCCCACCAGCTTTCTTGACCCACACTACCAGGCAGAGGTACATCAACTTATCTGTCAGCTTAACCAACAATACGGAATAAGCATTATTGAAGTAAGCCACGATTTAAATCACGCCGTCCAACATAGTTCAGCTATTCTGGCATTAAAGAAAAGAGAAACAATGTGGTTTGGTGCTTCATCTGAATTTTTAGAAACAGACCATGTACACACACTCTACAATCAACAATTTGTCTTCGCCAAACATCCACAAACAGGTGCTAAGATTGCATTTGCGAGTGAAGTCTCATGACCTCAAATAAACGCACTACATTATTTGTTATTGCACTGGCCACATTAGCTATTGTTGTGAGCAGTCCATTTTTAGGCTTGTCATATATAAGCAGTACTGAAATACAACACCAGATCCTAAATGAAATTCGGCTACCCAGAATGCTATTTGCATTTATTACTGGTGCAGGTTTATCACTTTGTGGCATGGTCTTTCAGGCTATGTTTCGCAATCCACTGGCAACACCGTTCACCTTAGGTGTAGCTAGTGGCGCCTCACTGGGCGCTGCATTATATGTTTTTCTTGGCTTAAGCTTCTCATTTATCGGTATTAATGGTGCCTCACTTGCAGCATTTATGGGCGCATTACTTTCTATTAGCTTTGTCTATTATCTCAGTCGTTTTCGTAGTCATTTCTCAACTGAAACACTGTTATTAACAGGGGTCGCTATCAGTTTTTTCTTTTCTAGCTTAATTTTATTTATCCAATATTTAAGTAATATTACCGATTCATTTCGCATTCTGCGCTGGTTAATGGGTAGCTTAAGCATTGTTGGCTACCATGATATTTTGCAATT
Source organism: uncultured Methylophaga sp. (assembly GCA_964430395.1). GTDB lineage: Bacteria > Pseudomonadota > Gammaproteobacteria > Nitrosococcales > Methylophagaceae. Next base: position 4,901 of record CAYSGK010000110.1, on the reverse strand, counting down.
ATTGCCTTTTGTTACTATTTGTATTGCAGTTGTATTATGGTTAAGCCGAGAACTAAATCTCTTAATGGCCGGCGACGAAATAGCCATCAGTCGTGGCGTAAATGTGCAAGGTATCCGCTATATCCTTTTCTTTGCAAGCTCGCTTTGCGTTGGTGCTATTGTAGCTGCATGTGGCCCTATCGGCTTCGTTGGCATGATGGTGCCCCATATCTGCCGATTATTAATTGGTAATGATCATCGTTGGCTTATCCCTGCTACACTGTTATTTGGTGGCAGTTTTCTTATTATCTGTGACTCCCTTGCCAGGCTAATTATCGCCCCTGCCGAAATTCCTGTTGGTGTGATCACCACATTATTAGGCGGCCCTTTTTTTATATGGCTACTCATTAAATCCAAAATATAGCCGCTATATTCTGTAATAAAAACACAAAAAATCATCAATGAAAATACTTAAAGACACACTAGCAATAAGCCTTATATTATGTATAAGCTTTTCGGCCAATGCAATGATGCCTACTACATGGCTAGCACAGCTTCAACAAGATAATGCTTATGATCTTGATCTTGTTTCTTTATCTCATTTTTATCATGACAAATCTGCCGCTCTTTGGCTTGAGAAACAACAACTTTCAAATAAAGCTTATGATGCTCTTGATTTTATTTCTAGTTCATCCAAACAGGGGTTGGAACCCGACAATTATCACTACTTGGTTTTAAAACAATTAGATCCATCAGAAAGTATGCTTGCCGCCCAGCAGTTTGATATATTACTCACTGATGGCCTGCTCAAGCTTATTCATGATCTTAGTGTAGGTCGACTCAAAACTACTGAAGCGGATCCCGACTGGTTTATTCCTCAAGCTGAGTTTGATGCTATCTACTTTTTGCAACAAGCTTTGCTTACTAAGCACCTTAGAACAGAATTAGATTCACTTATCCCAACATCAGCCGAGTATAGAAAGCTCACCCAAGCGCTCGCTCGCTATCAGCGCTATGTTGCTCGAGGTGGCTGGTCTCAAATTCCACAAATACCTTCTATACGGCCTGGTGATAGTCATCAACAACTTCCTGTTATTCGTGCTAGATTAACTTTCGAAGATAGTCATATTCCACGCTCAGACAATCCTGACTCATTTCAGTATGATGCTCAAACACAACAAGCCGTGCGCCATTTTCAAGAAACACATGGCTTAAAAGTAGATGGCATTATTGGTAAAGAGACAATTGCCGCGATGAATATACAGGCAAGTGACCGTGTAAAACAAATAAAAATAGCATTAGAACGTCGCCGTTGGATGCCTGATGAATTAGGACAACAATACCTCTTTATTAATTTGGCTAATTACACTTTAAGTGCTGTAGAAAATAGCCATGAAAAATTAAAGATGCGGGTTATTGTGGGGCGAGAAAAACGGCAAACACCTAGTTTTTCTAGTCAGATGGATCGTGTAGTTGTAAACCCCTATTGGAATGTGCCTAGAAAATTAGCCGTCAAAGACTTATTACCTAAACAACAAGAAGATTTTAATTATTTTTACAGCCATAATATTCGTGTGTTTACCCGTGAAAATGGTCAAAAAATAGAGCAAGATCCTTATTTGGTTGATTGGCATGCTCTTACTCAAAATAATTTTCCTTATACGCTAAGACAAGATCCTGGGAAACAAAATGCATTAGGTATCGTAAAGTTTTTATTCCCCAACCAGTGGGCCATTTATTTACATGATACAAATCATAAAAAACTATTTGCTCGATCAACCCGTTCGCTTAGTTCAGGCTGTATTCGAGTTGAAGATCCTATTGCCTTAGCAAACTTTAGCCTAGCAGATAGATATAAGCCCAAAACGATATTAGAAATGATTGAAAGCAAAGAAAATCGCGGTCGAAAAGTGACCAAATCATTATCCATTTATGCGGTCTACTTCACTGTTTGGATGGATGATAATGAAGTAAACTTCTCACCGGACGTTTATCAACGTGATAAACGAATGGCAAAGAGCTTGTAATTTACCGTAAAAACTATTTATAATTCGACGCTTAGTCAAAAACAAGACTAGCTTGCTAAGGTGAAGTAATGACGTTTAGAACTAATCTGCAACAACAATCAACTATCAACATTGCACCAACCAGACGTCGTTTTCTACAATTTGGTTTAGGGCTAAGCGCCAGTCTTATTGTAAGCCCAAATGCCTTTGCAAATACACTACAACAGCCTGAACGAAAATTATCTCTTCTTAATTTACATACTGGTGAAAGCCTTAACACAAGTTATTGGGCCGAAGGCGAATACATTGCGAGTGAATTAACAGCAATTAATTATTTGTTACGTGATTTTAGAACAGGGGATATTAAAACGATTGATACGAATCTTTTAGAATTATTAAACCTTCTTCATGCTAAAGTCGATAGCGACCAGCCGTTCCAAGTTATTTCTGGATATCGTTCTCCCAAAACGAATGCAGCGCTACATGAAAAAAGTAGTGGTGTCGCAAAGAAAAGCTTCCATATGAAGGGTATGGCAATTGATATCCGTCTTCCTAAGTGCCGACTTTCGACCTTACATAAAGCTGCCATTGATCTACAAATTGGTGGGGTAGGAAAATATTCTAAATCTGATTTTATTCATATCGATACAGGCACTGTTCGCCAATGGGGTAGTTAACTAACCTGAGTCATCACATTCACACAATAATTTATTCAATAAAGCTCTAAACTTCTCCATCTCACTCGCATACATTTGTTTCAGCCTAGTGTGCTCATCTTTCATTTTGGCGTGTAACCGAGATAAATTGTGGTGATATTCCTGCTTTTTTTCCATTGATTCAAATTCTAACATTCCATCTTCATAACGTTGAATATAACCATCATGTTGTTCTATACCTGCCACATGATTATTAAGCATCGATGAATGTTCCGGCAATGCGCATTCCAGTTGGTATAATAAAGCAACTAATCGATCTGATTCATGTTGCCACTGCCCTACATCTTTGATCCATTTTTTATGATCTTGATGCCACCATGTCGGTAACTCCTTACTTTTCTCATTCTTATCCATAAATACCTCCGTAATTTATAGCCACGACCATTCAATGATACTCTTTAATGACGAATTCTAATAACACAAGTTACAATATACCCGTTACTATTCAGTTCTAACAATTCAGCATGAACCGTTTTTGTCTCTTAACAAAATCAATAATGCATTCAAATATAGCCGAAATCGCAGTCAACAGGTAGAATAGTTGTTTAAGTTTTCTTTAGGTACACAGTTTCATGCTCTACAGCACTGATGATTTGCGAATTGCCGGCATACAGGAAGTCATTCCACCAGCAACTTTACACCAAAAATATCCAATCACAGATCAGGCTTCTGAAACGGTATTTAATGCACGAACAATCGCCCAAAAAATCGTTCATGGTGACGATGACCGTTTAATTGTTATCGTTGGACCCTGCTCAATTCACGATCCTGCTGCTGCTCGTGAATATGCCGGTTTTTTAAAACCACTTATTAATGAATTAAAAGATGATCTACACATCATCATGCGTGTTTACTTTGAGAAACCACGCTCTGTTGTAGGTTGGAAAGGTTTAATCAACGACCCTTATCTAGATGGTAGTTTCAAAATTAATGATGGCCTAGGTTTTGCCCGAAAATTATTACTTGATCTTGCCGAAATAGGTGTGCCTGCTGGCAGTGAATTTCTTGATCTTATCAGCCCACAATATATTGCTGATTTAATCTCGTGGGGAGCAATTGGTGCTCGTACTACAGAAAGCCAAGCGCACCGTGAGCTAGCTTCTGGCATTTCTTGTCCGATAGGCTTTAAAAATGCGACCGATGGTGGCCTTCAGATTGCCATAGATGCCTGTATGTCTGCAGCAAAACCTCACCACTTTATGTCACTAACTAAAGCTGGTCATTCTGCCATCTTCTCAACTACAGGTAATCCTGATTGCCACGTTATTTTGCGCGGTGGTAAAAAGCCTAATTATGATGCTGAAAGCGTACAAGAAGTAGCTGAAACTATCGGTAGAACGGGGCAAAAAGCACTTTTTATGGTTGATTGTAGCCACGCTAATAGTGGCAAAAGCCATATTCAGCAAGAAATTGTTTGTCGTGATGTAGCGAATCAGATCGCTAATGGTGAAAAACGCATTATGGGCATGATGCTCGAAAGTAACCTAATCGCTGGCAGACAAAATACTGAAGCGGGTAAAGAATTGGTTTATGGTCAAAGCATTACCGATGCATGCATGGCTTGGGATAATAGCGAAGTATTATTGCATGAGTTAGCTGAAGCTGTTCGCAAACGACGCGATCAAAGTTAAACCTAACTAACCCGAAAACGAGATAAGCACAGCTATTCCGTTGTCAGCTTAACTAATCTTCACTATAGTTGGGTGAAAACTTTGTAGTTATTATTCTCAAAGCTATCAATGAAGCTATAACACCAATACTAAGTACCACTTCATGTATTTTATATTCCGCATACCATAGGCTTATTAATTCACCAATTAACACTACTAGTGCGACATCAAGAATGAAAGTAACCTTTACACGCCCAATTAGTAGATAGGATTGAAATACCCGGATAAGCTCAAATGAAGCTAGGATAATTACGGTATTTTTAATCATACTTTCAGCTGTATGTGTCCAACTATTCGGATAAGAATGATACAAACTAACTAATAAATTAATAAAGCCAGAAGCCATCCAAAGGTATATAGCGACCATAAAGATACCGATAAAAAAGCCAATAATAGCTGTGTGTTGTTCACTGGTCAGCAGGTATGTTTTATAGGCCGGTTCTTGTATTTTTTTATCTGTCATATTGAATGTAATTCTAGAATATTTATATTTCAAAAAAATGACCAAATAAAACTAATCCATATCTGAC
>CAYSGK010000109.1:0-7129 GCA_964430395.1 uncultured Methylophaga sp. | reverse complement strand
CTTGTCCTCACAACCATTATGCACATTATAAAACTGCATTTTTAATGGTCACGGTTATAAGCAAAACTACAGGTATAAACCTGCACATGACAGGTCGCTGCTATAAAATGAAATAACTTCCACTCACAAATAAAGTTGGCTTATTTTTTGCTTATCAGTTGCGAGGGTATAAATCAGAGTTTGGCTTAAATTAGAGCGCTATATTTTAGTTTAAAAGTGATACGTGACTCTCAGTATTTTATATGTTTTTTGGTATATTGGATGACGGTTTCGGGCTATATTGAGTTAATGGAAGCAGGGTAATTTTCATCAACTATTGTATTTTATAAGCATATGAATTATAGTCATGAGAAATCACTTTAAATTTGAACAATAAGTCATTATTTCTTTATTGTTAGTTGAGGCAAAAATGTTTGGACGAAAAAAGGCTCCTCTGGTTGGTGTTGATATTAGCTCTTCAGTAGTTAAAATATTAGAGCTTAATCAAAAAGGCGATAAATATTCGGTTGAGGCTTATGCTGTTGAGCCGTTGCCTCTTAATGCAGTTGTGGAAGGTAAGATAGTAAATGAAGAAGAAGTGGCCGGCGCCATAAAAAGAGCGGTTAAGCGCTCGGGAACTAAAGCAAAAAACATTGCTGTTGCTGTCTCGGCAAACTCAGCAATTACAAAAACAGTATCGTATCCCGCAGATTTATCCGAAAGAGGCATCGAAGAACAAATCATGATAGAAGCGGAAAGTCTTATTCCTTATCCGCTAGAAGAGGTACGATTAGATTTTGAAGTATTAGGGCCTTCAGACTCTGATGTTGATGCCGTCGATGTACTCTTGGCTGCTTCACGAAGCGAAAATGTCGATACGCGGATTGAAGTTGTTGAAAAAGCAGGTTTAGAAGCCAAGTTAGTTGATGTTGAAGCTTATACAATGGAAAATGCTTTTAGTCTAATATCTAAACAGCTCACAAATCATGGACAAGGATTAACTGTTGCTGTAGTTGATATTGGTGCAACGGTCACAACCTTGTATGTACTAGTTGATGGGAAAATAGTGTTTACGCGGGAGCAAACTTTCGGCGGCAATATGTTGACGGAAGATATTGAGCGGCATTACGGCATGTCTTACCAAGAAGCAGGACGCGCTAAAAAAGAACATAACCTACCTGATGATTATGGCTTGAAAGTGTTAGAGCCATTTAAGCAGGCCATGACTACAACGGTAACACGTGCTTTACAATTTTTCTTCTCCGCATCAACGCAATATCAATCAATCGATCATGTAGTATTAGCAGGAGGCTGCGCATCCATTCAAGGTGTTGATGCCATGATTGCCGAAGAAATAGGTACCACGACCTCGGTTGCAAATCCGTTTGCTGACATGACGGTGAACCAGCAAAAAGTAAAAGTTCAGGCGCTAAGCAATGATAGCCCATCTATGCTAATTGCGTGTGGATTAGCACTAAGGAGTTTTGATTAATGCCACATATAAATCTATTGCCGTGGCGTGAAGAGCGTAGGCAAGAAAGACAAAAGCAATTTTTCACATCAGTGATTGCGGGGCTTATCGTTGCTGCTGCAGTAGCCTATGGCGCAATTAGCTATATGAATGGGCTTATGGATGAGCAAAATAATCGAAATGCTTTTTTGACGAAAGAGATTGCGAAACTTGATCGGCAAATTAAAGAAATTGCCACGCTAGAAAAGGAGCGTGCAAAATTATTAGCACGGATCCAAGTAATTCAACGATTACAAGCCAGTCGTCCAAAGGTTGTCAAGGTATTAGATGCAATTGTTCGAACCGTGCCCGATGGTGTACATCTTAATTCGGCAAAACGCACAGGAACTTCGCTTGTTTTTGATGGGGTTGCTCAGTCAAATGCGCGTGTTTCTGTTTTTATGAGGCAATTAGATGAAAATAAAGAATTTACAGGTGATGCAGTTTTGAATATTGTGAAACGCAGCTCTACTAATGATAATGCAATAAGAACATTTACGGTAAGTGTTAAAGAGTCCACGCTCAAAGTTGACGACGGAGATAGCTAATGGAACTATCATCTTTAAATGAATTAGATTTTAACGAAAGTGGAGAATGGCCTCTACCAATTAAGATCATTTCGATATTAATTTTATGCGCTATAGTTTGGGGTGCAACGTATTGGTTTATTATTAAAGAGAAACAAGAAGCATTGGTTGTTCTAGAACAAAAAGAAAGCCAGCTTAAAAACACATTTGAAGCCAAGCAAGTGAAAGCAAGCAATTTAGAAGCATATAAGGGACAGTTGAAAGAGATCAGAACCAGTTTTGCCTCAATGCTTCAGCAGTTACCACGAAAAAATGAGGTGGCGGACTTATTAATTGATATTTCTCGGACTGGCCTAATAAACGGTTTAGAATTTCAGTTGTTTAAACCTGGTGGTGAGCGGCCAGTTGATTTTTATGCAGAATTACCTATTTCGATGGTAGTCACGGGTACGTATCACCAATTAGGGGAGTTTGCCAGCGGAATTGCAGCGCTACCTAGGATAGTAACGCTACATGATTTTTCGATGAAGCCACTTACAAAACAAGGCGAGGAAGAGCAAATAACAATGACTGTCACTGCAAAAACATATCGATACTTTGATGAAGATGAGTAGGAAAGAAAACAAGATGGTGAAGCTACTAAAAATATTAATGCCGGTCTTAATTTTGTCGATAACTGCTTGTCAGCAGGAGAAAGATGATCTTAATGCCTATGTTGCTAAAATTAAGGCGCGGCCGCCATCAGCCATTGCGCCTATTCCAGTGTTGAAACCATATGAAAAATTTGAATATGCGGCATCGGATTTACGTAATCCTTTTTTACCAGTAGTGGTTGATTTGCCAGATGCTGCAGTTGAAGAAAAAGTGATTGTAGATAATGGAATAAGACCAGATACAAATCGTTTAAAAGAAGCATTGGAAGAATATAATTTAGCAGAGTTATCTCTTGTGGGAACGCTAGAGCAAGAAAGTATGTGGGCATTAATTCGATCGCCAGAAGGTGTTATTCACAGAGTTCAAGTGGGTAATTATATTGGAAAAAATTACGGCCAAATTTTAGCTATTTCGGAGACAGAAGTAGCCATTAAAGAAACGATACCTGATGGGAATGGTGGTTATGTCCATCGAAATAATACCCTCGCTGCGCGTGAATAAAGGATAAGGCATTTAACATGACTAATAAGAGTGACACAATAGAAATGCATCGCATAAATCAAATAAAAAATAAAGATAGAGTGATTACTATGAAAAAGACTTTGAATATAATACTGACTAGCTGGCTACTGATATTCGGTATAAATGCATATGCAGCCGATCTTAGCTCATTGGGTTACTCATCTTTGCCAGGAGAAAAAGCACAGTTGGTGCTGACATTTTCAGAGCCTGTAGGGAATCCTAATAGCTTTTCTATCGACAATCCTGCGCGGATAGTCTTAGATTTTGCCGGTGTCTCCAACAAATTAGACAAGAAAACCCAACAGATAAATGTGGGTGCAACACGGAGTGTTTCTACTGTCGAATCTGGCGATAGAACACGCATGGTTATTAACCTTTTACAAAAGGTACCGTATACAATTGAACAAGATGGAAATGTGCTGATTGTTACTATCGATGGTGGAAGCCAAAAAGTGGCAACGAGCAACACAAGTTATCAAGTAGAAGATATTGATTTTCGACGCGGAAAAACAGGTGAGGCGCGTTTATCTATAGAACTTAATCACACAGGGGCTCCGGTCGATGTGCACCAAGAACGCGATACGATAGTCGTAGATTTAGCGGGGGTTTCACTTCCTGAGAAATTGCGTAGAAGATTAGATGTTATTGATTTTGGCACGCCAGTACAAATAATTGATAGTGTTCAAAAAGGGAAAAATACACGTGTAGTTTTATCAGCAAAGGGTAAATTTGAACATTTAGCGTATCAGGCGGATCAAAAACTGGTAATTGAAGTAAAACCAGTGATTGAGAAAAAAGTGTCGAACGGAGAAAAGAAATTTGGCTATAGCGGCGAAAAATTATCACTCAATTTTCAACAAATCGAGGTGCGGGCAGTATTGCAATTATTGGCAGATTTCACTGGGTTGAACTTGGTAACGAGTGACACCGTTCAGGGTAATCTAACGCTCAGGCTTAAAAATGTCCCGTGGGATCAGGCGCTCGATATTATCTTGAAAACTAAAGGCTTAGCAATGCGGCAAAATGGCAATGTTATGTTGATTGCACCCGCTTCAGAGATAGCGGCGCGTGAGAAGCAAGAGCTAGCAGCTAAAAATCAGCTGATCCAATTAGAACCGTTATATTCTGAAATTATTGAGGTTAATTTTGCAAAAGCATCCGAACTAGCTACGCTACTTCAAAGTGGACCTGATAATTCAGGGGCGAGTGGTGGTGCGGGTGTAGCAGGATTTTTATCCAGCCGCGGCAGTGTGACAGTTGATCAACGTACTAATTCGCTACTATTACGAGATACAGCAGATCAGCTAGTTCAAATTCGTAAGTTAATAGATAAATTAGATGTTGCTATTCGCCAAGTGTTAATTGAGTCTCGCATAGTTATAGCCACCAATGATTTTACTAAGGAATTAGGCGTTAGATTTGGGGCATCATCAGCAAACCATGGGGGCAAAATATTAAATCAGGGTATAATCTCTGGGTCACTAAATGCGACAGATCAAATTAATAATGGTGATACGCTTGAGCAAGCGGATCGATTAAATGTAGATTTGGGGATTGCTAATCCAGCCGGACGTTTTGCATTAGCATTAGCCAAACTTCCATTTGGTACATTATTAGAGTTAGAGTTGCAGGCATTGCAGGCAGAGGGGAAAGGTGAAGTGGTCTCAAGCCCGCGTGTTATTACTTCTAATCAAGCAACGGCAACTATTGAACAGGGTACGGAAATACCTTACCAAGAGGCAAGCTCAAGTGGTGCAACCTCGGTGTCCTTTAAAAAAGCAGTGTTGAAACTAGAAGTTACACCACAGATCACGCCAGATGATAAAATCATTATGGATTTAAAAGTCAATAAAGATCAGGCGGTATTTGATGCTCGATTCACAGTGCCAAGTATTGATACTAAAAAGGTTGAAACACAAGTATTAGTCGATAACGGTGAAACAGTTGTTTTAGGTGGGGTGTATGAACAGACTAAAACGAATGCATCGTCACGGGTTCCATTCTTTGGCGACTTACCTTATATAGGCTTTTTATTTAAAACCAAAAAGAAAGTTAATAATAAATCAGAGTTGTTAATTTTTGTAACACCTAAAATTATTAAAGATAGCCTTAAGTTCTAGAAAAGGTTAAATTTAAGTATAATAAACCGGATCATTTAATGGTCCGGTTTTTTTTTGAGTAAAAGTTTTTAAGATGATGAATACGTGATTTCAGGGAATATATTTTTAGTGGGTCCAATGGGGGCGGGTAAATCAACTGTTGGGCGTCAGCTGGCGAAATCGCTTGGCCGAGATTTTTACGATACCGATAAGGAAATTGAAAAGCGGACAGGTGTATCTATTTCATGGATCTTTGAAATGGAAGGCGAAACGGGTTTCAGAAGTCGTGAACAAAAAGTATTAGATGACCTAACGAGCTTGAAAGATATCGTTTTAGCGACGGGCGGCGGTGCAATCTTATCAGAAGAGAATAGACGTTATTTGCGATCGCGTGGACAGGTCATATATTTATCTGCATCGGTAGAACAATTATTTCGCCGGACATCAAAGGACAAGAATAGACCACTCTTGCAAACGGATGATCCTAAGCAGCAGATAACAGCACTTTTAGCGTTGCGCGATCCCTTGTATCGTGAAGTGGCTGATATAGAGTTACGTACAGGTGAACAATCAATTCAGCATGTTGTCTCAGGCTTAATTAAGAAATTAGAAGATATGGGACAATAAACAATGATGAACACACTTCGAGTTGCACTTGATGAACGCAGTTACCCTATTTATATTGGTGATGATTTATTATCACGACCTGAATTATTAACACCGCACATTCGCGGCAAAGAAGTGCTTGTTGTGACCAATGAAACGGTTGCACCTCTTTACCTTCAAAAGCTATTGGATGGGTTAAGGGCTTATCGCTGCGAGTCAGTCATATTAGCAGATGGAGAGGAATTCAAAAATTTAACAGTTCTTAACGAAATATTTGATAAAACATTAGCCTCACAATTTTCAAGGCATGTAACGATGATTGCTCTTGGAGGTGGCGTTATAGGTGATATGACCGGATTTGCGGCAGCATGTTACCAGCGTGGCGTTCCTTTTATACAAATTCCAACAACACTATTATCACAAGTTGATTCTTCAGTAGGTGGAAAAACAGCTGTCAATCATGCTTTAGGTAAGAATATGATAGGAGCCTTTTATCAGCCGCAATGTGTAATAGCTGATACTACGACATTAAATACCCTAGATGACAGGCAATTATCTTCTGGTCTAGCAGAAGTTATAAAATATGGATTGATCAATGATGCGGAGTTTTTTGTTTGGCTGGAAGCAAATATATCAGCGTTGCGAAACCGCAATCAGAAAATCTTAGCTGAAGCTATTGAGCGATCTTGCCGGGATAAAGCAGATATTGTAGCGCAAGATGAGCTGGAACAAGGCGTTCGAGCTTTATTGAATTTAGGCCATACTTTTGGCCATGCTATAGAGACTGGTATGGGTTATGGCACAGTACTCCATGGTGAAGGTGTTGCGATAGGTATGGTTATGGCAGCAGAATTGTCATCAGCTATGGGCTGGATACAAGCGGATGATGTTGAGCGAATAAAAAAACTATTGCTCGCGGCAGGCTTACCAATTACTCCGCCTAAAACATTGAGCTCCGATCAATTTATGAACTTAATGTCGGTGGATAAAAAAGTACAAAACGGTAAGATTAGATTAATTTTATTGAAAGCCATTGGTCAAGCAATAATAAGTGATAATTACTCCCCTGATAAATTAGCAGCATTATTGACCTAGCATTTATACTGAAGAAATGATGTAATAATGGAGACAGTATCGCTTTTTTTGCTGTAACAGCAGGGATCTTAAATGAATGAATTTGTTACATCCTCAGCCGAGCCTAGCTATCTAATACCGTTAGCATTAACTACAGC
>CAYSGK010000108.1:0-7153 GCA_964430395.1 uncultured Methylophaga sp. | reverse complement strand
TCATTCCCGCATGTTTTTAGCGGGAATCTATGGGCTAGACCTTGATTGCTATTCTCGGACAGCCTTCTAGTGAGCTTGTTCCCAGTTATCACCGGTATCCATACTGACCTCCAATGGAATATCTAATTGAGCTGCATTGACCATATAGTTCTCAATATTAGTTTTGGCATGATCAATCTGATCCAGTGGTACTTCAAAAACCAATTCATCATGCACTTGCATAATCATTCGAATATTACTGTTTGATTCTTGTAACCAATGTTGAATGCTAATCATGGCGCGCTTGATTATATCTGCTGCCGTGCCTTGCATGGGCGCATTAATTGCTGTGCGTTCAGCATATTGACGACGCATGCCGTTGCTAGCATTTATTTCGGGCAAGTATAAACGACGACCAAACAATGTTTCGACATAACCATCTAATTTGGCTTGTTCGCGGGTGCTGTTCATATACTCTTTTACGCCCGGATAACGCTCAAAATAGGTGGTCATATAATCCGCCGCTTGATGGCGCTCAATACCTAATTGTTTTGATAAACCGTGTGCTGACATACCATAAATCAAACCAAAGTTAATGGCTTTAGCACTGCGTCGTTGATCGCTGGAGACATCTTCTAAGGATACATTAAATATTTCAGATGCGGTGTGGCGATGAATATCTTCACCAGCTGCAAATGCTTTTAGTAGGCTTTTATCTTGTGATAAGTGCGCCATGATCCGCAATTCGATCTGTGAGTAATCGGCGGCGAGCAAGGTATAGCCTTCAGCGGGCACAAAGGCTTCACGAATACGGCGGCCTTCTTCACTGCGAATGGGAATATTCTGCAAGTTGGGATCGGAAGATGACAGGCGGCCGGTAGCGGTTACGGCTTGATGGTAGGAAGTATGAATTCGCCCAGTTGTTGGGTTGACCTGTTCAGGCAATCGATCGGTATAAGTAGACTTAAGTTTGCTTAAACTGCGATATTGCATAATGACTTGCGGTAATTCATAACCATCGTCAGCAAGATCTTGCAACACGCTTTCAGCCGTTGACGGTTGGCCTTTTGGTGTTTTTTTCAAAATAGGAAGTTCAAGCTTTTCATACAAAATAGTGCCTAACTGTTTAGGCGAAGCTAAATTGAATTCTTCACCGGCGATATCCCAAGCTTGTTTTTCCATATTATTGATTTTGTGGCCAAGCTCGTCGCTTTGTTGTTGCAACATCCAAATATCAATATTGACACCATTGCGTTCCAGTGTATTAATAACCGGCAATAATGGCATTTCAAGTTCGGAATATACCTTTTCTAGGCTGGGAGTGGCTTGTAATTGCGGCCATAAAGCTTGATGTAGTTGCAAGGTAATATCGGCATCTTCTGCGGCATAAGGTGAAGCCTGCTCAAGATCGATTTGGTTAAAGGTGAGCTGTTTTTTACCTTTGCCAGCGACATCTTCAAAATGAATGGTAGTGCGACCTAGATACTTCTCGGCTAATGCATCCATATTATGCTGTGTTGCCGTGCTGTTTAAGACATAAGATTGCAACATGGTATCGTGCTGAATACCCTGTAAATCAATACCGTGATTGAGCAAAATATGGCGATCATATTTTAGGTTTTGGCCTACTTTTAATTGTTTTGAATCTTCCAGTAGTGGCTTGAACTGTGCCATCACCGAATCAAAATCAAGCTGTTCTGGCGCGCCAATATAATCGTGATTTAGGGGTAAATAGGCCGCTTCGCCAGCGTTAACTGCGAATGATAAACCGACAATACGTGCATCAAGATAATTTAGGCTGGTGGTTTCAGTATCAAAAGCAAAAAGATCAGATTCTTTTAGTTTTTTAAGCCATGATTGTAGCTGAGCATTCGTTAGTATAGTTTGGTAATTCTGAATCAAGGGGTCAGCCAGCTTGATTCCTGAAGGTTTACCGTGATCTGGCTTTTGATTCGAGGAATCAAGCTGGCTGACCCCTTGATTCTTTAATTCGTTTGTCCATGATCTAAATTCAAGATGCTTAAATAAGGCTAACAATGCTTCATTATCAGGCTGTTTCAATTTCAAGCTAGTGGGCGTATCGTCTAACTCAACATCTAGTTTAATGGTGGCCAGTTGATATGATAAAGGTAAGTCTGCCGCCGCTTCGCGTAATTTCTCCCCCATTTTTCCTTTTACTTCTTCGGCATGAGCTATAACGCCCTCAAGTGAATCGTATTGCTGTAATAGCTTAGTCGCTGTTTTAGGCCCCACACTTGGTACACCGGGAATATTATCGACCTTGTCTCCCATTAGCGCGAGGAAATCAATAATGCGATTGGGTGCAATACCATACTTTTCATGAACGGCATTCACATCGGTCATGGTGTTGCTCATGGTATTAATAAGGGTGACATGCTCATTAACGAGTTGTGCCATATCTTTATCGCCGGTAGATATGACGGTATCAATTTTGAGTTCAGTTGCTTGATGTGCAAGCGTGCCAATAACATCGTCCGCTTCAACGCCTGAAACCATAATTAGCGGAAACCCCATCGCGCGAACCACATCATGCAACGGTTCAATTTGTTCGCGCAAATCATCCGGCATTGGTGGACGAGTGGCTTTATATTCAGGATACAGTTCGTTGCGAAAGGTTTTTCCCTTGGCATCAAAAACGACGGCGATAAGCTCAGGTTTATATTGATCCAGTAGCTTCCTAAGCATATTCACCACCCCATAAATTGCGCCAGTGGCTTGCCCTTGGGCATTAGTAAGATTGGCTTGGCTCATTGCATGGTAAGCGCGATAAAGATAAGAGGATCCATCAACTAAGATAAAAGGGGCAGATTGTTTCATAAGCTTGAATATCACTAAAAGTATAAGTTAATAAATCTTTAATCGTCACGCCGAAAATGCTATATTTAAATTACTATATTTCGGAGCACGATGATGAGTTATAAATTGTCTATTATGCATATTGTATGCGCTGTTGCACTATTAATGTCAGCTAATATCTGGGCGGAGGATTCAAATGTTCCACAACCACCGGTTCTTCCTGAGCCTCTAATGGATGGTGAAAGCATTCAGCCTGAAATTAATATTATCCAAAAAGAAGATAGGACGATCGAAGAATATCGCCATGGTGGTCAGCTTTATATGATTAAAGTAACGCCAACGGTCGGAGTGCCCTATTATTTTATTGATACGGATGGTGATGGTTCACTTGATTCAAAACAATTTGAGTTACAAAATCAATTAGTGCCTAACTGGATTTTGTTGGAGTGGTAAAGCCGCTTTTCTAGGTTTAAAATTATATGTCAGTTTATACAGAAGTCGGACGCGACGACTTAGTTGCGTTCTTGCAAGATTATGCGGTAGGCGACTTGGTATCTTACCAAGGCATTAGCGATGGCATAGAAAATACCAACTACTTTGTTACAACCGATCAAGGTGAGTTTGTGCTCACTTTATTTGAGCATCATTCATTTGATGAGTTGGCTTATTTTCTCGATGTAATGACCTTTTTCTATCAGCATGATATTCCTTCCGCGCACCCTGCCGCAGATAAAGAAGGCCAGTATCTAAAACAACTTTGTGGCAAGCCGGCGGCGTTAGTGCTACGTTTATCTGGTCGTGGAGTAGATGCTGTTGCCACCATAGAGCAGTGCCAAGTTATTGGTGATGTATTAGGCAAAATGCACCTTGTAGGCAAAGAGTTTAAGCCTAAAAGAGTCACCCAACGAGGTCATGATTGGCGGCAAAACAGTGCGAATAAATTACTGCCTCTCTTGGATAATGAAAGCGCTAAATTATTGAAAAATGAGCTGGTATTTCAGGCTCAATATGCCAAGTTAGATTTGCCCTTTGGTATGACGCATTCTGATTTATTCCGAGATAACGCCTTATTTGATGGCAATGAGTTACAAGGCATCATCGACTTTTATTATGCCTGTGATGAATACTTGCTTTATGACCTAGCGGTTGCCGTGAATGATTGGTGTATTGATGAAAATGGTTTAATTGAACACAAACGCTACCAAGCTTTAATGCAGGCTTATCTATTGCACCGGGGCCTCACCGAAGCAGAACAAGAATTCTGGAATTTAGTACTGCGTGCTGCGGCATTACGCTTTTGGATTTCACGCCTATTAGATAAATATTTTCCACGAGAAGGTGAGCTGACACAAATTAAAGATCCGGATGCATTTTTAAAGATCCTCAAACAGCATCAAGGTAATGAAAACAAGCTTAAGTAAATCAAAGGGGTCAGACTCGATTGATCTTTGCGAGCTTGCTAAGCATCAATTTAGAATCAATCGAGTCTGACCCCTTTGATGCGCGTTTTAATTATAAAACTGACCTCAATGGGCGATTTAATGCACGCCTTGCCTGCCATAACAGACGCGGCACGTGCGATCTCTGATATCGAATTTGATTGGGTTGTCGATCAGGCGTTTGCCGATGTTCCTCTATGGCACCCTAATGTAAAACACCTTATAAAAACGGCTCATCGGCAATGGCGAAAACAACCTATTACTGCATGGAAAGATGGTAGATTGCCAAACTTCTACAAACAACTCAATGCGCAAGATTATGATGCAGTGATTGACTTGCAGAGCAATCTAAAAAGCGCGGTGGTATCGTGGTTGTGTAAAAGCAATGTATCAGGGTTAGATAAAAGCTGTGTTCGTGAAAAACCCGCACACTGGGCATATAAATATCGTTATACCGTCAACACTAATCAACATTCAATTGAAAAAATGCGTGAATTAATGGCGCAAGCATTGAACTATAATTTGCCTGATATGCCCGCTGATTATGGTGTTGATTTAAGTGCATACCCATTGCCAAAACTGGATATTAAACTGCCAGGTAACTACCTGTTATTTGTGCATAATGCCAGTTGGTCAACTAAGTTATGGCCCGTTTCATCATGGCAGAATTTGATTGAAAAGGCAGTAGCTTCGGGCTATTCGGTACTACTGCCTTGCGGCAATGATGAGGAATATCAACGTGCGCAGCAGATCGCTAGTGCCAACCCACAGGCTCATGCATTGCCGAGACTATCTTTAAATGAAATGGCGGCGATTACACATAATGCTACAGGTGCAGTATGCAGTGATACCGGTTTAGCACATTTAGCGGCAGTGGCAGGCATTCCGTCAGTCACACTTTATGGCGCAACTGATCCTAAACGGATAGGCACCTACGGTAAGAACCAGCAGCATATTATCAGTGATTTATTGCAGCAATCATTAGTTAATGCAAAAAAAGGTGAGCCGATCGGAATGGAAAATATAACGGTAGAACAGGTTTGGGATAGACTGAAAGTGTTTTTACCTGCAAAATAGTAGTAATTAGAAATTAAACCAAAGGGGAAATCAAAGGGGTCAGACTCGATTGATTCTGATTGGGGTGTGAAGGCGCGGCACTAAAGTCGTATAATCAATCGAGTCTGACCCCTTTGATTTGAGATGAAACAAATATTTCCACCGTTCCATATTGCAAACGTTCTTGTTATCGGCGATCTTATGCTTGATAGTTTTTATCATGGCAATGCTAGTCGAATTTCGCCAGAAGCACCTGTTCCGATAGTTAATGTCGAACGAATAGAAGAGTTGCCGGGTGGTGCGGCTAATGTGGCGATGAATATTGCCTCGCTGGGTGCAAAAAGCCAAGTGTGCGGAATAACGGGTTTAGATGATGCGGCAAAAGTATTACAACAAAAACTCAATTCTGTTGGTGTTGACTGCGCTTTCAATTACTCAGAAACCACCAATACCATCATCAAGCGCCGCGTTATTAGCAACCATCAGCAACTATTGCGAATGGATTTCGAATTACCATTTGGTGGTAACGAATGGTTAGCGCTCAAAGATATTGTTGAACCACTACTTACTGATACATCAGTGATGGTGCTATCCGATTATAATAAAGGCACATTAGCCGATCCGCAATATTGGATTACATTAGCCAAGCAGCATGATATTCCTGTGCTGGTGGATCCTAAAGGCAGTGATTTTGAAAAATACCGAGGAGCTGATTTAATCACACCTAATATGACCGAGTTTGAAGCGGTAGTCGGTAAGGTTGAATCCGAAGCCGATTTAATTGAAAAAGCACAACAACTGATTACTGAACTAGATATTGGCGCATTATTGATTACCCGTAGTGAACACGGCATGTCACTTATTCGCAAGAACGAAGCAGAGTTCCATTTACCTGCTATTGCTAAAGAAGTGGCAGATGTAACGGGCGCAGGTGATACGGTTATCTCGACTTTAGCCGCTACATTAGCTGCAGGTGGTGATCTAGAGCAAGCGGTTACTTTAGCTAATGTTGCCGCCAGTATCGTGGTCAGCAAACTAGGCACAGCAACCGTCAGTGGCCCAGAGCTACAAGTGGAATACCAACGCCATCAAGGTACAAATAATACCGATCATAGTATTGCCGGCGTGGTGACTGTTGAGCAGCTCAAACTCGCGGTAGATCAAGCCAAACAACGCGGTGAAAAAGTGGTGTTTACCAATGGCTGTTTTGATATTTTGCATGCGGGACACGTCGCCTATTTAGGACAAGCGCGAGCACAAGGTGATCGATTGGTATTGGCTATTAATACCGATAAATCAGTAGCTAAATTAAAAGGGCCAGGACGACCTATTAATTCAGCTGATCGACGTTTGGCTGTGCTGGCGGGTTTGGCTTCGGTTGATTGGGTGACTTGTTTTGACGGTGATACACCAGAAGAGCTATTACGTGAAATCCAGCCTGACATATTAGTCAAAGGCGGTGATTATGATAAAACAGGTGTGGTGGGCTGGGAGATTGTAGAAGGCTATGGTGGTGAAGTTAGAGTGATGGGGATGACACCAAATTGTTCTACTACAGCTATTGTTGAGAAAATTAATCAGGGTAAATAAACGGTTCTTCGTCATTCCTGCATGCTTTTAGCAGAGTTCAGGTTAAATTAATGAGCCTATACCCATAATCATTCAATCTGCAGTTTTCAGAATGAAAGCTAGAAAACCAGTGCTACGTTGCAATGCTCGATAAGGACAAGTCATTACCTTCACATTGCGCCTTGCTCTGGCTTCCTATTTTCACCCTGAAATTCCGCACATTGAATGGTCATGGGTATATACCCGTGCTCATTGAAACTGCATGTTTTTTATTCACCCGTCATCCCAGTATG
>CAYSGK010000107.1:3931-7316 GCA_964430395.1 uncultured Methylophaga sp. | reverse complement strand
TGCATTTTCTTAATGAGGAAGATGTTATGAAAAAATTTATACTTTTATTATCGGCGTTACTATTATCGGTGCAAGCACAAGCTGCACTTGTTAGCGTCACAGGTGCGGGAGAAATTATTGCCGCTGTTAGTGTGCAAGAAGATAGTCCCACTAATACAAAGCAACAAGGTTTTAATGAGCAACAGGGTGTTTTATTAGGTAGCGCTGTTAATGTTGATGGTGGCACAGTCGCCGCTGGTACTCGAGTTGATAGTCACCTTATCTTTTTGAACTCTCAAGGCAATACACGTATCGATACCAATGCAAGCTGGACATTTGATGGCGCTATAGTCGGTGTAATGTCGGATTCTGGTGGTAATTTGATGACAAATTCAGATAGTCTATTTGCTGCTTTTAATAACTATTTTACAACGGGTACGTCTGCTCCTTTTGGAGCTCAAGGTTTAGAGGGTGCTGATGCATACACTGTTAGTGGTAATACATTGGATCTTCGTATGCTAGTCACAGAGCCTGGAGACTGGATCCGTGTTTTGACTGTTTCAGCAGTGCCAGTTCCAGCAGCATTATTTATGTTTGCGCCTGCACTATTAGGTTTCTTAGGTTTACGTCGTAAATCAAAAGCTGTTTAATCTGAGTGCAGTCATAGTAAAAAGCAAGACAATAAAAAGGCCGTGATGGTTGCCCATCACGGCCTTTTTATTTATGCGCCAACTTAAACGTTAAAAGTCAGATAATTCGTTTAATAATTTCTCTCAAATCTGCCACATCAGAGTAGTCTATAACTAATTTACCTTTGCCACTAGCACTGTGTTTAAGTATAAAGCGATCACCCAATTTATCATTGATTAATTTCTCAATGCTAGCTAACTCATCGACTAAGGCATCAGATTGATGTGGTTTTTCTTTTTTAGGTTTTGATAATCGCCTTATTAACTGTTCAGTCTCTCTGACTGACAACCCCTTTTCAACAATATCACTGGCTGCATTTGATTGAGCCTTGCCCTCTAAAGCCAATAATGCACGGGCATGTCCCATTTCTAGATCACCATTTTCTAGCAATCGTTTTACATCTTCATTTAGGTTACGCAAACGTAATAAGTTTGAGACGGCGGCTCGAGAACGTCCCACGGCTTCTGCTGCTTCTTGATGCGTAAGATCAAATTCTTCACGCAGACGATGCAAGGCATTGGCTTCTTCCATAGGGTTTAGGTTTTCGCGTTGAATATTTTCAATTAATGCCATGGCGATAGCGCTGCGATCAGATACTTCACGCACAATGACAGGAATGGTCTCTAAATCTGCCATTTTCGATGCGCGCCAGCGACGTTCGCCAGCAATTATTTCGTAATGACCACCCTCGATTGAACGTACGACAATCGGTTGAACTAATCCTTGTGAGCGAATAGAATCGGCTAGCTCTTCTAGGGAATCTTCTGCCATATCAATACGTGGCTGATATTTGCCCGGCTGAATCATATCCAGTGGAAAATATTGAAGGCTGTCATCTAGACTGTCATCTTCATGCTGCACATCTGCAAGCAGTGCATCTAAGCCTCGACCTAAACCTCTTTTTTTGCCTACCATTTATTTTTCCTTATTCCAAATAGATTCCGGCTAAGCTTGTGCTCAGCTTGACTGGGTAAGCTTACCGGAATGACGGGGTTACTTATTCTCACGACGCATAAATTCGCTTGCCAATGCCATATGTGCAAGCGAACCCCGTGATGAACGATCATATTCAACTACCGGTTTACCATAACTAGGAGCTTCGGCTAAGCGTACATTTCTAGGAATCATAGTATGAAAAACTTTTTTACCAAAATGAGTGATGAGTTGACGTGATACTTCATTTGCCAAATTATTACGTGTATCAAACATAGTGCGCACAAGACCCGTTATTTCTAAACTAGGATTAGCACGTTGTTTAATTCTTTCAATTGTTTTTAATAATGATGATAATCCTTCTAAAGCATAATATTCGCATTGGATCGGAATAATCACGCCTTTAGCGGCGACCAAAGCATTGACTGTCAACATGCTTAATGATGGCGGGCAATCGATTAAAATATAATCATAGCGGTCACGTGTTGATTCCAATGCAACGCGTAAACGATGTTCACGTAATTTAACATCTAATAACTGCACTTCTGCAGCAGTGAGATCAACATTAGTAGGCATAATGTCAAAAGATAAATCTTCAGGCGAAACAATTGCATCAGCTGCCGTTGATGTTGTCATAATAACATCGTAGCTACTGGTTTTAAGTGCCTCTTTGTCCACACCACAACCCGTCGTTGCATTACCTTGGGGATCAAGATCAATTAACAATACCTTTTCACCATTTTCCGCCAGCGAAGCGGCTAAATTAACGGTGGTGGTCGTTTTGCCCACCCCACCTTTTTGGTTTGTTACTGCGTAAATATTACCCATTCATTTCGCCTTTATTTTAAGCAAACAGACTAAATGCCGATCACCAGCACAACCTGGTACATTTAAAGAAACGACTTGTTGAAGTTTAAAGTCGCCCATCATTTCGGGTAGCTCATCTTCTGGATTTGTCGCTTTCATCAATAATAATGAACCCGCATCATCGCAATGTCTGCCAGCTAAATCAATGATCTGATCAATTTTTGCGAAAGCACGGGCGCTTACCATGGCATATTTAGGTAACTCTGCCTGTTCGATGCGCGCTTGAACCACGGTGATATTGCCTAATGCCAATTCAGCTTTTGCTTGTTGCAAGAAGCGTGTTTTTTTAGAATTGCTATCTAATAATGTCACTGCTAATGTTGGCTGCGCTATTGCCAACGGAATTCCCGGCAAGCCAGCCCCAGTGCCTACATCTAATAATGATGAGCCTGTTAAATAAGGCAATATTGCCAAACTATCTAAAATATGACGGTTAATCATCTGCTGTGGATCACGTACAGACGTTAGATTATAAACTTTATTCCATTTATCCAAAAGCAACACATAGTTCACTAATGTTTCTAATTGAGGCTGTGATAATGTTAGTTCTAATTGCTCACAGCCCTGCTCAAGCTGCTTGAATAAATCACTGCGCATTCGCTTGCTTACCCTGTTGATCGCTACGTTTTAAATGTACCAACAACAATGATACTGCCGCAGGAGTCACACCTGAAATCCGTGCTGCCTGCCCCAAGCTATTCGGTCGAGCTTGTGTTAATTTTTCACGTACCTCATTTGATAACCCCCTAACGTCTTTATAATCCAGATCATCCGGTAACGTGGTTGTTTCATGACGTTGCAGACGTTCTATTTCAAGTTTCTGGCGATCAATATAACCGGCATATTTAGTTTGAATCACGACTTGTTCAGATATATCTTCCGCCAGTTGTGTTTGTTCACCCATTAACGTTAACAA
>CAYSGK010000107.1:0-3831 GCA_964430395.1 uncultured Methylophaga sp. | reverse complement strand
GCATTATCTTCACGTAATAACAAACGATATTCTGCCCGACTAGTGAACATGCGATAAGGCTCTTGCGTGCCTAATGTAATTAAATCATCGATCATCACGCCGATATAAGCTTCATCACGCCGCGGACACCATTGTTCTAATCCTCGTACTTGTAAACCGGCATTTAGACCCGCGATTAAACCTTGTGCGGCAGCCTCTTCATAGCCCGTTGTTCCATTGATTTGACCTGCAAAGAATAAACCTGCCATATGTTTAGTTTCTAACCACGGTTGTAAATCACGTGGATCAAAATAATCATACTCAATGGCATACCCAGGACGGGTAATATGAGCATTTTCTAGACCCTTCATCGACCGCACAATTTGATATTGCACATCAAACGGCAAGCTAGTTGAAATACCATTGGGGTAGACTTCACCGCAATTTAAGCCCTCTGGTTCAAGAAATATTTGATGCGATGCTCTGTCGGCAAAACGCACTACTTTATCTTCAATCGATGGACAGTAGCGTGGGCCAATACCTTCAATTTCACCACTATACATCGGTGATCTATCTAAATTATTACGAATTACGTCATGGGTTTGTTCATTGGTATGCGTGATATAACACGAGATTTGCTCAGGGTGTTCAGAACGCGATCCTAAAAATGAAAATACTGGGGTCGGTGTATCTCCCGGCTGTTCGGCTAACACTGAAAAATCAATACTATTAGTAGCAATTCGCGGTGGCGTGCCTGTTTTTAAACGATCAACACGAAAAGGTAATGCCCTTAAGCGTTGTGCAAGTGCAATGGATGCTGGATCACCGGCACGACCACCTTGATGATTTTCCATACCAATATGAATCAATCCACCGAGGAAAGTGCCTACCGTTAACACCACTGACTTTGCAGAAAAGCGTAAACCTGCCTGCGTGACCACACCCACTACACGATCATGTTCAACCACTAAATCATCAACAGTTTGTTGGAATAAATATAAATTTTCTTGTGATTCTAAATAGCCTCGTACAGCCGTTTTATAACGAACCCGATCAGCTTGAGCACGCGTTGCTCGAACGGCTGGACCCTTGCTAGCATTTAAAATACGAAACTGGATGCCACCACGATCGGCCGCCTGCGCCATAATCCCGCCCAAGGCATCAATTTCTTTAACTAAATGGCCTTTGCCAATGCCTCCAATAGCAGGGTTGCAACTCATTTGACCGAGTGTTTCGATATTTTGTGTCAGCAATAAAGTTTTTACGCCCTGTCGCGCAGCAGCGAGTGCCGCTTCTGTGCCCGCATGGCCACCTCCGACAACAATAACATCGTAATGATCTTGATAATTCATAATGTAATGATGCTCAATATCTTAAATAGTAAAGGAAATTTTAACATGCACGCAATTTTATACCTAAACTACTTGCAGACAATGACGAATTCATAGCAAGCATGCTATAGTTTTATCATTTTCAAACTGACATTATTACGAGTAAATCATGGAAAAGAACACAGGAATTAAACGAATTTTTTATGCGGCGAGTTACTCTTGGAAAGGCTTTCGTGATGGACTTGCCTTTGAAGCTGCTTTTCGACAAGAATTTATCGCCTTTGTTTTTTTTGGCGGTTTAAGTTTTTTTCTCGATATTACCGCTTATGAACGTTTGGCAATGATTTTGAGTTTGGTACTGCTTCTGACCATCGAAATACTTAATTCGGCTATAGAATGTGTAGTCGATCGTATTGGCTTAGAGCATCATGAATTATCTGGTCGCGCCAAAGATTATGCCTCTTTGGCTGTACTGTTTGGCATCTTTATGGTGATTGCGGTTTGGTGGACTATTTTAGCTTCGTAAATCAAGGACATTACTCATCATCGTAATCAATTTTTTGACCGCGATACATACCAGCTCGCTTGCGTTTGGGTTTAGTCTCTTTCTGATGCGCCGTTTCCTCGTCAATCGCAACACCGCGATAGCTTCGCCCCTTGACGGTGTGTTGGCTCATTGTTTGTGATTTAGCTTCCCCCATAGCTTCATCTTCACTCTGATTATGAACACCTGTGCCCCTGCGATCAGGACCTTCATAGGGTAAGTTTTGCTGTCTTCTATCGGTATTAACTGATACGCCTCGATAAAGCACCGCTTTTTTTCTTCGATCGTGATCAATGTGAATATTTCTTTGACGCCGATCATAGTTGCCAGCAGAATTCTTTTTTTGTCTAGTGTTAGAGGGAGTAACAATTTTCGAGTCATCATTTCGACTCAATGCTAACTCTACATTATAGCTAGCCAATTCAAGCCTATCTTTTTCCTCAAGACCTGCAATAAATTCATTATATTGACTGGCGACAGCCATATTCTGGCTCTCTGATGCCGCAGAGCGAATAAGATCTCCGATACCTTGTTCCGTATTGATGTGAATTGAAAGTTTCAATTCTTTTTTTACAATGCGTGCCAAGCGTTGTAAATTTAATAGTGTTTTTGAAGAAAATTCCATAACCGTCCTATTCTATAGTTAATTTTTGCCTCCAGCAATAAACATAGCAGTTCAAACCTGAACCTACGCTGAACGCTGAATAAACTAAAGAGTAACGCTATATTTTAATTTTATCGACTAAAATTACAAAAACTTCAATAATGTTTCACTTAGCTAATTTTACCTAATTTCGAGTCTGATATGCCCTTACCATGATAAAGACACCCACAACAATCATTGGCAACGACAAAATTTGTCCCATGGTTAGCCAATCTAGCGCTAAATAACCTAAGTTCTGGTCAGGAATACGAACAAATTCAATAATAAACCTAAACACTCCGTAGCCCAATAAGAATAGACCCGACACAGCAGATAAGGGCTTCGGTGAGGCCGAATACCACCATAAAATTAAAAACAAAACCAAGCCTTCTAATCCTGCCTCATAAAGTTGCGACGGATGCCGAGCTAATGGGCCACCAGTGGGAAAAACCATCGCCCACGGCACATCACTTACTTTTCCCCATAATTCACCATTAATAAAATTACCGATACGACCAAAAAATAAGCCTATCGGCACCATTGGTGCAATAAAATCACTTATTGTAAAATACGATTTAGCTGTTTTTCTAGAAAAAAACCAAAATGCCGTTAACACCCCAAGCAAGCCACCATGAAAAGACATACCGCCCTGCCATACCTTAAATACATTCAAAGGGTGTGCCAGCGTGTCTGCAAAGTTATAAAATAACACCGAGCCTAGTCGGCCACCCACAATCACACCAATGGCACCATAAAATAATAAATCTTCCACTTGTTCCGCTGTCCAGCCATACCGTTTAGCACGGACTCGACCGAGCCACCACGCACCTGCAAAGCCACATAAATACATTAAACCATACCAATGGATCTGTAATGGACCTAATGATAACGCTACAGGATTAATCGTTGGATAATCCATTTATTACACCTATAAAAATAGAATTGAAAAACATATCATACCAGCGCAACCCAAAATAAACACTTGACTTTTACGCACCATTACGGGGGCATATTTCAATGAATCGCACCATAATTGTGCATAATTATGCTTATTTTATTGCGATCAAATACTAATTCATTGATTTTTATGTGAACTCTATCACTGGAACGGTTTTTGCTGTACAGTTCGTGTTGCTGATTGCATACAAGATGTTGTATATAAACAACACGCAGCAATCATAACTGTAATTATTATTAATGTTACGAGGAGTAACTCAAATGAAACTAAACAAATTATCAGCTCTTTTAGCTGCTAGCACGCTACTTGCGGCTTCGTCATCAGCAATGGCTTGGGAAAGTGCAGATGGCCAACATTCAACTAGTGCAAGTGTTGC
>CAYSGK010000106.1:0-7379 GCA_964430395.1 uncultured Methylophaga sp. | reverse complement strand
TTATTAAGCCACGGTTGCGACTAAATGCACGATTGTAAAAATCATCTAAATCCATTATTTTTCCTTAATTTATTGCCATAAAAAAACCATTTACACTTAAATAAACAACTGTGTAAATGGCTTCTTTTTAAGCCTAAGTAAATAAATTAAAATTTAACGCTAGCTGTTATCCCATAAGTGCGCTCTTTAGGCCCTTGAATCAAACCCTGGAAACCCACAGCAGGGTTGGCAGGATTAGGAAGCGTAACACCACCTATACTCTCATCATTATCAAATAGGTTGTTAACCCAAAAAGTGACTTTATAATTGTTATTCTCTAAACCTGAACGGAGGTTTACAATTGTTCTGTCAGGCAACACACCAATATTATCAACGGCTTGCACAGCCTGTTCTGATTGATACATTACATCCAAACGCGTTTTCCAATCAAAATTATCAAATGCGGATGGTTGCACATATTGAACAGAAGTATTGGCTGTCCACTTAGATACAAACTGCATATCGTTACCATCTAGTTTTGGGTTAAAGCCAAACAAGCTCAATGCTGGGAAAGTATATTTATCATAATGTGCATCAGTATAGGCTAACCCTGCAGCAATATCCCAATTTTTAGCAGGCTTGACAGCCAATTCAAATTCAAAACCACGTGAAGAAGATTCACCTGCATTTTGATTTAATATTGCTCGACCACTTGCCCCACCCAAGGCACGCACAATTTGATCTTTCCATTTGATATAGAACACCGCCAAATTAGTCGTGACCCGATTATCCAGCCAAGCACTTTTAACACCGATTTCATAATTCATGCTTCTTTCTTCGTCATAAGCTCGCTCGCTCGGTTTGGGAGCCTCTGTACCAGCTGCGGAGACAGGCGTGTTAAACCCGCCAGCTTTTACTGCTTTCGCCACACTAGCATAAACCATAGCATCATCACTGATTTGATAATCTAGAGCAATTTTAGGGGTGAAATTATTAAACGAACGACTTTCATTAAAACTGTTTGCACCTGCAATCACTTTGGCCTGTTTACGCTCATAGGAGTAACGACCTGACAAGGTCAGTGCCAATTGATCCGTTAAATCAAACCCAAGCGAACCAAAGCCTGCCCAGTTACGTGTGTTTTCATCAGAAACGGAACTACTGCTTAAAGCTGGAAAAGTACCTGGCGGCAAGAATCCCGAAAATGTAGCAAAAGGTTGCGGCAAGGTGCCACCAATATGATTGATTTTCTGTTTTTTATCCATATCATAAAAATACAGTCCCGCCATCCAGCGAATGGGTTGATCAATTGAGGTTAAGCGAAATTCCTGACTAAACTCATCCTGATCGGTTTTTGTAGTGCTGTATTGCACATCAGCAACACTATAATCGGTATCTCTAGCCTCATCCAGCTTCAAATTGTTGTAACCAGTGATAGAGGTAAGCGTCACCGTATCAAGATCCCAGTCCAGTCTAAATGAGGTGTTCACATTATCGCGCTCATTATGGCCAGGCGTTACCGCAAAGCCTTTGGTCAGACTGGGCACATCGCCCGTATAAAGTTGTTGTTGTAATGGATAAGCAAAATTAGTAAGAAGCGCGTTAAACAAAGGATGTGTAATTGGTAAGGGACCGTTCGTATTATTTTCAATAAACTGAACCGCATCATCACCGTCATTGGTGTTTTCAACGTTAACCCTGAACGTCATTTCCAAATTATCTGTTGGGATCGCCAGCAGGCTCATTGAATAAATATTACTTTGCTTGTCATCCAAATCACCTCCGGTTTGTTCATTGGTATAAAAACCATCAAACCCTGAGTGCATGGCGCCTACCCGATAAAATAACGTATCCTCTGTGATTGCACCACTATACGATACACGAACATCTTTGCGGCCCTTATTACCCAGCGTGGCTTCCAGTGTCCCTTCGCCATCATTACCCGGCTTTTTAGTCACATAGTTGATCGCTCCAGCAAAGGTATTACGCCCATAGAGTGCAGATTGCGGTCCTTTGGCGACCTCGATCCGTTCCAGCTCATCTCCAAACATGGCTTCCATCGCACCACGTGATTCCTGATAAACGCCATCAATAAAGAAGCCTACATTAGGTTCACCAATCGTTGTACTCATTCCGCGAATAACCGGATTACCCACATTGCCAAACAGTTGGGTAAAAGTAAACCCTGGAGTCATCATTGCAATATCTTCAATATTTTGCAGATCCGCATCTTCAATCAATTCTGCTGAAAAAGCGGTGATCGCAATAGGGACTTCTTGCAATGTTTCTTCCCGTTTTCGGGTGGTGACAACCATTTCCCCTAAGCTAAGATCATCAGCTCCCGTAGCAGAATCTTCTGCAAAAGCAACTGCGGGCAAAGAAAGGACTTGGCAGCAGGCCAAGCTAAGAATAGTGCGTTTAAACATAATGTTTCTCCATAAATACTAACATAACAAGACCTATTGAAAATGTGAGCACTCACATCGGTCTTGTTCTCACTGTAAACCATAGCTTCTATGTGTTCGAATTGCAAGCATATAACAGCTTGATTTTAAAGAATGTGCGTTATCTCTTGTTTTCTAAATATCAATTTGCGCTACAATCGGTATACTCCTTCAAAACATTAAGATATGATCATGACAATGAAAAATGGAAAATACAAAACATCTCAAGGACAATGGTTCAGTCTGGTCATTGCAACACTATTGTTTTATGGAGTTGCTCATGCAGGTGACAATGAGTCTACTACTCCTGTCTCAAGCACAATACTAGATCAGATATTATTTTTTCCTTCTCGCGAAGCTCCTGCTACCGTTATCAGCTTGAATAATAGTCTGATTAGCTCTGAGATTTCAGGAGAGATTCTTGAACTTTTAGTTCAAACAGGTAACGAAGTGAAAAAGGGTGATGTACTTGCTAAAATTGATTGTGAACCCTATGAAATCGCAGAACAACGCGCCAAGTCCGCCTTAAATGCAGGTTACGCACGAAATAAATATGCCAAACAACGATTACATGATGCAGAAAAGCTCCGTCATAGTCGTGCAATCTCTTCTGATCAACTTAATATGCGTAGCTCTGAAGCCAATGCACTGGCTTCGGAAATCGGTGTGTTAGCAGCGGACTTGAAAGAAGCAAAACGATTAATAACAAAATGTGTTGTGACAGCTCCTTTTGATGCTGCAGTTGTGGCACGATTGGCAAGCGTTGGCGACTACACTCGCCCTGGCGCTACTTTGGTCAAATTACTTGACCTAAATAATCTGGAAGTCAGTGCCAAGATCCAACAACAGGATATCGACAGCCTAACACAGGCGGGTACTATTGAGTTTATTGCCTCTGGCCAGTCTTACCCGGTTACCAGGCGCACGATTGTTCCACTGGTGGATAGTAAAATTCGAAGCTTTGAAGCACGTTTGAGTTTTATAGACACGGTTGCCCCTTCCGGTTCTGCGGGTCGTTTACGTTGGGTTAGTAAACAGCTTCATATTCCGGCAGATTATCTGGTTAAACGTAACAAACAATTAGGCATATTTATTCATCAAGATGGCGTGGCACATTTTCATGTACTGAAAGTAGCAGGAAATGGCTTGCCGGCCCCCATAGATCTACCCAGCAATACTGAAGTGATCACTACCGGTCGCTTTGGTCTGGTTGATGGACAACCCATTAAAATTATTCATGCTCAGGATTAACCGTGTATCGAAAACTACTCACCAATACTGTACTGGTTAATCTGACCTTTCTATTGGTCATTATTGCTGGCTGGATCAGCTATAATGGCATGCCTCGTGAGCAGGATCCTGATGTCAATTTTAACTGGGTTATCATCAGTACTGCTTGGCCAGGAGCCACGGCTGAAGATGTTGAAAATCAGATCACCAACCCTATTGAAGATGAAATTGAAAAAGTTCCTGATATCAATCGAGTATCAAGTAGTAGCCGTATTTCATTTTCATTTATTACCGTTCGCTTTGCTGATATAGAACCGGTTCTATTTCGGCAACGTGTTGAAGAATTACGTCGAGGCATTCAATCCGCAGTAGAAAACCTGCCACCAGATGCAAAACAACCGATGGTCACAGAACTATCCAGTTCAAACACCTATCCAACAGCTGTAATCACTGTTTCCGGCATTGAAAATGATGAAGTTTTACGTAAAACTGCACGCAATATTGCTCAGGATCTTGCTCGAATAAAAGGCGTGGATCGAACTGATCCATGGGGTACCGGTGATCCTGAACTTCAGGTATTGTTTGATCCCGGCAAATTGATTGGACTCGGGGTCTCTCCAACGGCCTTATCTCAAACAGTAAGCGCTTATTTCAAGGATCTTACTGCGGGAAGTATTGAGCTTGGTGAACAGCAGTGGCGTGTACGACTCAACGGCACCAGTAATGATCCAGGTTACTTATCCAAACTACCGATTGTAACACTTGAAGGGGAGCTTCCTTTACGCAGTGTTGCCACCATCGTTCGTGGCCAAGAAAAAGCAGCACAGCTAGTCTCTTTTGAAGGCCATCCAGCATCCATGATCTCTGTTTTCAAGCGAAATAATGCCAATAGTCTCGAGCTACTAACCAGATTACAGAAGTTTGTCGACAAACGTAATACCATACTTACTAGTAATGGAATTCATCTTGATATTGTTGACGATCAAACGACCGCCACACGTGCTGCCATAAAAATGATGGAAAATAATGCCTTAATTGGCCTTGTTCTTGTAATGATTGTAACGGCATTATTTTTAGGTTGGAAAATTGCCGTATTTACTGGCATGGGGCTCATCTTTTCTCTAATGGGGTCTTTCTGGATCCTGTCGACCATGGGTGAAACATTAAATATCATGGTGTTGCTCGGTGTAGTCATTGTATTAGGAATGCTTGTTGATGATGCTATTGTTGTGGTCGAGTCAATGTACGTTAATTTACGAAAAGGCATGACAGGCATTGAGGCAGCATTATGTACGACCAAAGAAATGTGGATCCCGGTAATGGTGTCATCCCTCACAACAATTGCTGCCTTTTTACCTCTGATTCTTCTGCCCGGTATTCTTGGGCAATTTATGCGTGTGGTTCCTATCGTCGTTTCTGTTGCTTTAGTTGTAAGTTTGATTGAAGCATTTTGGCTCTTACCCTCGCATGTTATTTTCTCTGATACGGATCCCGCAAAAAAAACACTTATTCAAACATTTCGCAACCGTACTCTAAGCTGGATCCGTCATCGCTACATCAATATCCTCGTTCCTGTTATGCGTTTTCCAGGTATCAGTATAACTGTAGGTGCTATACTTACTGTGCTTTCAGTTATCGCAATTATGAGCAATGTTGTTCGTGTAGACTTCTTTGCCAATGATCCAATTCGTTTGTTTTATCTTAATGTCAATATGCCTCCAGGCAGCACTATAAAGGGCACTGATGAAACTTTAAAAAAAATCGATCTCGCTGCCCGTCAGAATATTAACCATGCTGAATTACGTTCAATTACTACGACTGCTGGTGTGATGCTGACTGAAACTGAGCCACTATTTGGAGACAGTATCGGTCAAATCATGTTCAGCTTACCACCAAAAACCAATGGCCACCTTTCTGTAGATGAAGTTATCAAAAAAGTGAGACAGGCCATTAAAGATGTACCTGGACCTATCAAAATATCTTTCTTGCGCCGTAAGACCGGTCCACCTAGCGAAAGCCCTATTAGTGTGAAAGTACGGGGTGATAATATGGCCGAGCTACGGGAAGCCACATCCGCACTACGACAATTAATGTCTACCATACCCGGTGTGCAAGATATCCATAGTGATGATACTAGTGCGGGCTCGCAACTCACATTGAAACTAAATCCTGATGCTATTACTAGAGCAAGGTTAAACCCTGCTGATATTGCTGAAATTTTGCGGCTTTATGTTGATGGGGCGATTGCCGCAAATATGCGATTTGAAGGTGAAAAATGGAATGTCCGCGTAAGAGCCAAGCCAGATCCATTACAGGATATAAAATCTTTTTTAAGTCATCCCGTTGGTCTGCCTGATGGCAGTGAAATTGCCCTAGAGCAGCTTGTTCACTATGTTTCATCGACAGCTGAAGGTACGATACACCACCGAAACTTTCGACGCACTATCACCTTAGAAGCCGATCTCGATACTCATCTTAATGACACCATAAGCGCAAACAATGAGATTGCGGGAAAATGGCAAAATATTGCCAAACAATACCCTAGTGTAAGCCTAGATTTTTCAGGAGAAATGGATGATATTAAAGAAAGTTTAAATGGAATGGTGGTACTCTTTTTATTTGGTATCGGTCTCATTTATATGATTTTGGGTACTCAATTTAAAAGTTATACTCAACCATTATTAATTCTTGCAACGGTACCCATGGCTTTCACTGGAGTAATTATTGGACTTATAGTCAGCAATAACCCTTTGAGTCTTTATACTTTATATGGTGTGATTGCACTAGCGGGAATTGTTGCTAATGACGCAATTGTATTGATTTCAACTGCCAACCAAAATCTTGCCAAAGGCATGCTTCTTGCCCATGCCATTACTAAGGCTTCACAACGCCGAGTTATTCCTATCATTATCACATCCGTCACAACGATGGCCGGATTATTTTCACTTGCCGCTGGTTGGGGAGGTAAATCGTTAATGTGGAGTCCTCTGGCTACAGCAATTGTCTGGGGCTTAGGCTTTGCCACAATTCTAACGCTTTTAATCATTCCGCCGTTATACGCCTTTATTATGCGCAACAAAACAGGCAAAAAAGCCATTCTAGCACCGCCACCTCCTCTGCCCGATAGCTCTGGCGGTGTTATCGCTTCATTCAACAACTTGTCATCGGTCTTCAGTCGAGAACGCCAAATTGATAAAGCAGGGTTAGAAGAAATAGCTGCCCACAGCTCACTAAAAACAATCTATGAGTTAGCAACAAAAGCGTTTGAAAAGGGCGAAGCAGAAATCGCTATTCGCCACTTCCAATCACTGGCAAAACATTTACCCAATAATTTCACCATTAATTTGATGGTGGCACAATCAATAATGTTATTTATGCAAAGTATTGGTTGGGATATTGGCTATCTTGATCGCGCTAAACGTTATTTTTCTAAAGCCAGACAAATGCACCCTGATGATGCCCGTGTTGTTCATTTAGCATCATTAATCAAAGAGCTTGAACCTGACAAAGGTTCTGATATTGACTGGGGGAAATTAGCTAAGTGATGTTCAGTATAGTTTATACCCGTGACCATTCAATCTGCAGAATTCAGCATGAGAAGAAGCCATGCTATTCTAGGCATAAAGTCGCAGAATTAGTCATTCTAATTTAAGACTTTATAACGACGAAGAGTGTGGCTTATTCTCTTGCCCTGTGGGAGATTAGCACAAGTGCCAGTGCTGCGTT
>CAYSGK010000105.1:0-7477 GCA_964430395.1 uncultured Methylophaga sp. | reverse complement strand
CTTGATTGATTACGGGTATAAATGGTTGACTATTTTATTGCTGAATGGATACCGGCAATAATATCAGTAGGTGAAGGAGGACAGCCGTGAATAACGACATCCACTGGAATAATATCACTTATTGCACCCGAAATCGCATAGTTATCACGGCCAAACACACCACAGTTCGTAGCACAATCCCCTAACGCAACAACTAATTTCGGTTTAGGCATGGCTTCATAGGTCATTTTGAGTGCCGTTTCCATATTACGCGTTACTGGCCCGCTGACTAGTAACATATCGGCAAAACGAGGACTAGGTGTGTAATGAATACCAAAACGTTCAATATCATAATAACTATTACTTGTTGCATTTGCCTCAAGTTCACAAGCATTACAGCTGCCAGCATCAACAAAACGAATTGCTAATGAACCCGAAAAGCGATGACGAATAATTTTCTCTAACTTGGCACCAATTTGTTCAATGTTTTGCTCTGGTTCAGCTAATTCTTCTGTTTTTATACCTGTTAATAGTGCTTTTTTTAATAATCGAAACATTAGCGATCATTCCCCGAATAAGAACAATTAAATGATTTATTATTTAAAGGAAAATCTGGTATCGGCACATTGCGAACGGCCAGTTCTAATCCTAACCAATTGACTTCAGATGGATCATGTAGCGTACAGCGATCAATTCGTCCATCATTGGTAAAGCGGATCCAGCAAATAATTTCACCACGCCATGATTCAATTGATGCTAGCCCAGACACGCCAATTTCAGGCGTGATCCAATCTGTTTTTACTGCGCCTGAAGGCAGGTCCTGAAGTAAAGTATCAATCAAACGCGCAGCTTCCTTGATCTCTTCGAAGCGAACCCATACGCGTGTTGCAACACTTCCTTGTTTTGCTAAAGGCACCTGCACATCAAGGTTGTCGTATGGATGATAGGCTTCTTCAACGCGTTCATCACTATATACCCCTGATGCACGACCTGCATAGCCTGTCATCCCAATAGATTCTGCTTGCTCTTTTGTCACAACACCCGAACCGATGACACGTTCCTGAATACCAGGATGCTCTTCATAAATAGCGCGTAACTTATCTACTTCAACTGCCACTTGCTGTGTCTGCTGGCGTAGCATATCGCACTGTGTTGAATTCAAATCAAAATTGATACCTCCTGGCACAATCAAATCCATCATTAGACGATGACCAAACACAGTCTTATGTAAGCGTGCCATTTCTTCACGCAGACGCTGCATATGGACATGCATAAATGCAAATCCTGCATCATTGCATATGGAACCAATATCACCAATATGGTTTGCTAAAC
The DNA here is from genome assembly GCA_964430395.1 of uncultured Methylophaga sp. Taxonomy (GTDB): domain Bacteria; phylum Pseudomonadota; class Gammaproteobacteria; order Nitrosococcales; family Methylophagaceae. Next base: position 6,166 of record CAYSGK010000105.1, on the reverse strand, counting down.
GTTCTCGTTCACATAAAATAGCGCGAAAACTACTGGCACGTTCTGGAATAATTATATCAGCGGCAGCTTCTGCAGCACGTGAAAAAGCCCATCCGTAAGCAACAGTCATATCACCCGAGGTACGGGAAGCCACTCTAATGGCCTCTTCTGCAGTCATACCTTCAAGACGTTTTTCAATACCCTTATGAGTATAGCCTAGTTGGATTTCCATATTAAGAAGTTGTTCACCCACTGCTAAAAAGCGAAAATGTCCTGGTTCAATAATACCAGCATGAACTGGGCCGACAGCGAGTTCATACACACCTTCGCCTTCTGCTTTAAGAAAATTATACTCACGCCCTTTTTGATGTTCTATCCATGTATTGGATTCGAAATCCTTACGTAATGGAAATGCATTTTCGGGCCAATGACTATGTTTTACCCATGTTCGTTTGTCAGCTAATTCCGTTATTTCGATCCCAAATAGATCTTGTATATGCCGTTCCATTCGTACGGCAGCAATATAGTGTTCACCGATAGAAATTAAAGATGGATTTTCAGCCCATAATGGCGTACGTAGCAATATGTGACGGTGATCAATATGTGCAAACAGCATATAAACATAAAATGTCTGTTCATCACGGCGACTACCTTCTGCAGCCCACAATGCTGAAAAGCGCATATTAAGTTGCCGTGCTAATTCTGCCGCTTTATTCCAGTCAGATTGCTGTAATTGTAGGCAAGGCATATGAATTGGATGATGATCTTTCAAATAAAGGCTGTAAATTCCTCGATCTCTTAGTTTTTCGGCAAACCATGTATTAACAACTGCAGTCACACACCACCCCCAGAAGCAGCAGAAATTAGCGTGGCTGCCTGTTGATACCAGTCAGCTAAAAACTTAGGGATATATAAACCAAGAAATAATGCCAAACCGAAATGAATATAAACCGGTAACATATTAGCTTTGATAATAACAGCATGATCCGGTGGTTCAGCAAAGACCATCGGCTGCACAAAGCGAAATAAACCCACAAATGCGATTAATAGCCCTGTCAATAATAGGAAAATTAACCAAGGATAACTATTTAGGGTCGCTGAAAATAATAAAAATTCACTTGTAAAAACACCGAAGGGAGGAAACCCAGCAATAGCAGCAGTACCAATAAGTAGCCCCCAACCAATACCAGGATGATGACGTATCAACCCTCGGATCTGATCCATATTTTGGCTACCCATTGCCTGAGCAGCATGACCAACAGTAAAAAATATACCTGATTTCACTAGCGAATGAACGGTCATATGTATCAGCCCTGCAAAAATAGCTAACGGTGTACCAATACCAAATGCCACCGTTATCAATCCCATATGTTCGATTGATGAAAATGAAAACATTCGTTTGATATCACGTTGGTTATGCAATGATAATGCTGCAACTAGTAAAGATAAAATCCCAAAAGCAATCATAATATGGCCGGCTTTGTCTGTTCCTGTTGCCATATCAACCAACATCTTAAATCTTACTAATATATATAATGCTAGATTGAGCAACAGACCTGAAAGTACGGCTGACACTGGAGTAGGACCTTCGGCATGTGCATCGGGTAACCAGGCATGCATTGGTACCAAACCGATTTTAGTACCGTAACCAACCATCAGAAAAGCAAATGCCATCATCATAACGCTGGGTTCAAGTTCAGTTGCATGTTTAAACAACAAGGTCCATGTTAATGCCTCATTACCATGACCAAGGACGGATGATGATGTAAAGAAAATCAAAATGGTGCCAAAAAATGCTAGTGCAATGCCCATCCCTGCCAACATAAAATATTTCCACGCTGCAGCAATCGACCCCGGTGTTCGGTAAAGCGAAACGAGCAGTACCGTTGCCAATGTGGCTAGTTCAAGTGCGATCCACATCACACCAATATTATTGGTTGTAAAACCAAGTAACATTCCAAAAATAAAGAGCTGATACATCGTATGGTACAGTCGTAATCGTCGTTCCGGTAATTTTCTATGTCGCCACTCAAAGCGCATATAAGGACCAGAAAATATAGCCGTAGTCAATGCAACAAAGGCGGTCAACGTGACTATAATTACATTATAACTATCAAGAAAGAATAAGCCTTCTAATGCTTCATATGAACCTTGTTCCAACACTTTTAATGCCAAACCAAGACTGCCAACAAATGTGAGTCCACTAAAGCTAATATTGATAGTTGATGCCCATTTTTTATGACGGACAAATGCCAGTATTATTCCTCCAATGAGTGGCGATAATAACATGAACATAAACCAGTTCATCGTTTGATTTTCTCTTGGATCACATTAAGATCAAGCGATTCAAAAGTAGTTCTCATATGAGTAAAAAATAGACCAAATATTATAGCGGCAATTAATACATCAAATGCAACACCTAGCTCTACAATCATTGGCATACCTTGTGTTGCACCAATGGCAGTAAAAAATAGTGCATTTTCAATTGACAAAAAACCAACCACTTGAGTAATTGCTTTTTGACGTGTAATCATCATCAACATACCGATAAATACAGTTGCTGTAGCAATGGCCAGGGTATTATGAGTAACATTATGAGACATTCGTTCAATAGGAATAGCAACATAAAATGAAAGGATCACAATTCCAAGTGCAATAAGCATACTCACGGGTAGATTAACCGTTGTTTCTACTTCTCTATGCACATGCATTCTACGAATAATACGCCACAACAACCAAGGCAACAAAGCCCCTTTGAGTAGCAGTGTCAGTATTGCTGATATATAAAGTTCTTTTTGATCTGATAGTACCGCAACCAAAAATGTTGTCAGCGCTAATACAATACCTTGGGCCGCAAACCAATGTAATACAGCTAACATCCGATGCTGTGCTAACAAAGCAAAAGAAATTAATAACATCAATGCGGCTGCTACCGAAATGGTTTCCTGTAACATTGACTCAAGCATCATACTCCCACCTCCAGAATATAATGTACTAACATACCTAAAAAGGCTAGTACATAAGCTGTTAAGAGATAATCAGGTACTTCAAATATTCTAATTTTAGCTAATAACGTTTCCATTATTACCAGCAGTATAATGATAAACACAATTTTCCCGAACCAAAAAGTCAATGCACTGATAATAGGTAATATGGCTACTGATTCAGCCATTCCCCATGGAAAAAAGAGGCTACTGATTAAAGTGATAAATAAGACTAATTTGATCTGTGATGCCCACTCAATCAATGCTAAATGACGACCAGAATATTCCAAGATCATAGCTTCATGAATCATCGTTACTTCTAAATGCGTTGAAGGGTTATCAATAGGAATACGTCCATTTTCAACAACAGCCACCATTAAAAATGCGATCAAGGCAAACGCGACCGATGGTAATAAATGTTGTAAATGCAAGGCATATTCAACCATGGTTGAAAGGTTAGTACTATGGGCTCCCAAAGAAATAACAAAAACTGACATCAACATTGCAGGCTCCGCCATTGCTGAGAAAGTCATTTCTCGACTTGCTCCCATACCACCAAATCCTGTACCGATATCCATGCCTGCTAATGCTAGCCAAAAACGAGCTAATGCCAATAGTGCTGCCATAGCAATAACATCGGCAATCAAAGATGAGGGTAGATTAACTAAAATGACTGGTACAACACTTACCGCTAATACGGTTGCAGTAAAAATAATATAAGGCGCACTACGAAATATCCATGATGCATTTTCTGCCAGTAATACTTCCTTACTAAATAATTTCATAAGATCGCGATAAGGCTGAAGCACACTAGAGCCACGTCTATTTTGTAATCTAGCTTTTAACTTGCGGACAATGCCCGTTATTAATGGTGCTGTAAATACCATTAAAGCTACTTGAGCTAAATTCAATAGCCATACTATCACCGCATCTGTCATGCCATTACAACCCAGAGTAATAAAGCCAATATCGTGACAAAAATATAGGTTAAATAAGCATGCATACCTCGCTCATGCTCATAGGCCACTCTTGCCGTAATTGCTCGTGTAATATTAGCGATGGGAATATAAATTTTATTATAAGCCAAATCAGCAACAGTGACCTTATAACGAATATCTTTAACAATAAGAGGATGGAACCCATAACGAATTACCTTACGTTCTTCTGGTCGATAAACACCAGAAAAGATACGCCTCAAGGGCTGTGAAAAACCAGTCGCTGTATATTGCATTTGTGCAGACAAATGTGGATAACCACAACTCCAGATCGGACCTCGTGAAATACCCTTACCCCGCCCATGTAAACGCCAGTAGATCAACGCAATGAGCAAAAGCATCCCCAACACCATCAGTGGTGCTGATAATGATGCACGTTCAGCATTGACTGGCGTTAACCAAAGCCAGTTAGTTACATGAACCGAAGCAGATAATGATGAATGGATCAGCATTTGAGGTACACCATCAATAAGGGGAATAAAAAGCGTAGGAAACACACCTAACAATAAACAAAATATAGCAGGAATTACCATTCCTACTTTCATCCAGTTATCCACTTCATGGGCTTGTTCTGCCATTTCTGAACGTGCACGTCCCTGAAAAACAATCCCAAAAGCCTTAACAAAACAAACAGCAGCTAAAGCACCTGCCAAAGCTAACATTGATGCTGAAAAAGGGATCAATGCCGAGAGCATTGTATTTTCCATAGGTGGTGTTAATAATGCAGATTGAAAGGTCAACCATTCAGAAACGAAGCCATTAAACGGTGGTAACCCTGAGATTGACATGCAGCCTACTAAAAATAATGCCGAAGTAATAGGCATGCGATGAATCAATCCGCCCATTTTTTCCATATTCCGGCTGCCTGTCGCATGCAATACAGCACCCGCTCCCATAAAAAGCAAGCCTTTGAATAAAGCATGGTTAATAGTGTGATATAAAGATGCAATCATTGCTAGCGCAGCAATAACAGGATGGCCTAAATTTGCAAAAATCATCGCCAAGCCTAAGCCAATAAGTATAATGCCTACATTTTCTGAGGAACTATAAGCCAGCAATCGCTTCAGATCATTTTGTTGCAATGCCATCAAAACACCCACAAGTGCAGATGACGATCCTGCCGCTAAGACTAAGGCACCCCACCACCAAGAAAAGTTATTTAAACCAATCAAATCCCAAGTAATACGCATAAAACCAAAAATGGCCACTTTCAGCATAATGCCACTCATTAGCGCTGAGGCATTTGAAGGTGCAACTGGATGAGCATCTGGAAGCCAGACATGGAGTGGCACAACCCCCGCTTTCATTCCAAAACCAAATGCCGCTAGAAGAAATGCAAATGTTGCCATGCCTGAAGACAAGTCTGCACTACGCATAACATCAAAAGTGAAAGCACCCCCTGCGGCATAAAGTACAGCGAAAGCACCCAAGATCAGTAGACCCGCAAGATGAGCCATTAATAGATAAAGAAAGCCAGCTCGCCGATTCTCTTCACGATCATGTTCGTAGCTTACTAAGAAATAGGAAGAGATACTCATTAATTCCCAAAACACCATAAATGCATAAGCATCATTAGCAAGCACTACACCCTGCATACCTAATGTAAATAAGGGTAAAAAAATCCCTAAATGCTGAATTGAACCGTTTTTCTCAACAGCTTCTTTCATATAGCCGGCAGAATAAATACCAACAGGCAATAATAATGCACCAAGAGTCAGCATAAAGAAGGCGGACAATACATCCAAGTGCAGGTGCATTGGCAGCCATGGTAAACCAATTGGCAGGATTATTGTTGCTTCTGATTCACTTGCCATTAGCCCGATAAGACCCGCAGTAAGAGCAAATGCACCGGATAATGCTACTAATAATGAAATCGTAAGCCGTTGAAAGTGAACATAACGACCCAGTAAAGGAGAAAGGATGCTCGCAATTAAACTGATTGCCATTGCAGCAACAGCTAATGACATTGCAAAATTCATTATAATTGTTCGCTATTCAAAAGATGCGGTATATTATTGCTAAGATACCTTATTTTTGAATACTGCAAATCATTCATCATTTAAGAACTAGATTCCATTTGATGTAACAGAGAATATTTAGAAGAGTGTAACAGTGAAAGTATAGTTGTTTTTACTATATAAATCAATATGTCACAAGGATTTCTCCAGGGGCAAGAGCATTTTAAATTTCTTGAATTAACTCAATAAG
>CAYSGK010000104.1:0-7568 GCA_964430395.1 uncultured Methylophaga sp. | reverse complement strand
TAGTGCGCCTTTATTTTTAGTAGAGGTCGTGCCGTTTCAGTCAAGTTACAAACTAGTTAACCTGAAAACGGGGTAAGCACTGTTATTCAGCACATTTATTTTAGCGGCTTCCTTTGTTGGATTTTTTCAACAGCTTATTTATATGTAGATTATAGCTTTATTAACAATCCTAAGCTGTTCTCAGGTTAGTTAACTACGGGAATATTATCGAATAAGTCTGCATTTAACCATAAATGCAAGCAAATACTAGCGGCATAGCCTAGAGCAATGACCCAAATCCATTTTAAGTGCGCCATAAAAGTATAAACTCCCGCTGCTTGACCCATTACTGCTACACCTGCAGCAGAGCCGATCGATAGCAATGATCCGCCGACACCGGCCGTTAATGTCACTAATAGCCATTGGCCGTGATCCATCGCTGGCGACATGGATAAGACGGCAAACATAACGGGGATGTTATCAATAATTGCTGATAGAAGCCCTACCAGAATGTTAGCATTTGTAGCGCCTAAGCCTTGATACATTATTTCAGAGCCGACGGCTAGATAACCAATTGTTCCAAGACCACCCACACAGAGGATGATGCCGTAGAAAAACATCAAAGTGTCCCACTCAGCACGCTCTAATTGTTGAAAGATATTAAAGGGATATTTGTGATTCTCAATGCCTTCAATGGTTAGGGTCGTTTCCCCATCATAGGCCAATTTTGCTAGCATGCGTTTGTCACGCATTTTAATAATATATCCATATACTTTTAATAAACCCAGCCCCGTCATCATGCCGATAACTGGTGGAAGATGTAAAAAATTGTGAGCACATACAGCCATAGTAATGGTAAGAATAAATAAGAAGATAACAACAAATGCCCCAGGTTTTAATGTTGCAGATTCAGTATTTGTTTGAGGTAAATCATGGCTAACATAGAAAGACATAATAATAGCCGGAACCAGCCAGTTAACAACAGAAGGTGCAAATAAATCAAAAAATTGTTGGAAATCAACCATGCCTTTTTGCCAAACCATTAACGTTGTGATATCTCCAAAAGGACTAAATGCTCCACCAGCATTTGCTGCCACCACAATATTGATGCAGGCTAAAACAACAAATTTTTGGTTTGTTCCGCCTACTGCCATGGCAACAGTTGCCATTAATAACGCCGTTGTAAGGTTGTCGGCAATAGGTGAAATAAAAAAGGCAAGTACGCCAGTGAGCCAAAATATTACTCGTAAAGAAAACCCTTTATTGATTAACCAGCTACGCAAAGCATCGAATACGCCGCGCTCACCCATAGTGTTGATATAGGTCATTGCCGCTAATAAGAATAAAAATAATTCTGCATATTCAAGTAAATTATGCCGGATCATTATTTCGGCAGTCTCATGATAGGCTGGATCGGTTTGCCCAGCATAAATAGCTGCAATCATTGCCCAAATAACACCTGCTGCAATCATTACTGGTTTTGATTTTCGCATATGTATTTTTTCTTCTGCGATAACTAATACATAAGCTAGAATAAAAATAACGAGTGAGGCATAACCAATCCAATGATTCGTTAAATCCAGTAAAGGCACTTCTTCTGATGCATATGAAAATTGGGGAAAACTAAACAATGACAAGCTTATGATCAGAGTAGCGAAAACAGGCCAATTAAATTGCAATTTATTGAACATAAAAACCTTTATCCTTTATAAAGTTAAGCTAAATAATATCGTGCTACTCACTCTGATGGAAGCGTTTTCTTCACATTTATTTCATAACAGATTGATAAAATCCCTTTGAAGCATCTTCAACCAAATCAAAAACATGCTCAAAACCATTTGCACCGCCATAATAAGGGTCTGGTACATCTTGTTCGTCGTATTTGCATGCATAATCTAAAAACAATGCCACTTTGTGTTGATACTGTTCAGGGCATGCAGCGAGTAACATATGATAGTTATCGGCATCCATTGCCAAAACATAATCAAAATATTCAAAGTCAGAAGGGGCAACTTTACGAGCGCGGATTTTTGATAAATCAACGCCCCGATTTTTTGCGGTTTGTTGTGCGCGCAAGTCGGACGGTTCACCGACATGATAGGCGTGGGTGCCAGCAGAATCGACTAGAAAGTGATCAGTTGTCCCTTTCTTGGCAATAAACTTTCTAAATACGCCTTCAGCTGTCGGTGATCTGCAGATATTGCCCATGCAAACGAAAAGCACCTTTATCTGTTTCATAATGCTCCAATCAATTTAAAACTGCTCTACATATAAGAAATCATAGCCAAACCAAATAAATATACTACATAAAACTAAAGTCACTAACATCGCAGGTAAACCTTTGCGAAACCAAAGTCCTGGAGTTATTGCAAAATCAGGATTACCTGTTTCTCTTGCCAAACGTTCTGAGATAGTCACAATATAAACATTAGCAGTTGAACCTATGTGGGATCCATTGCCTCCCATACCTACTCCCATCGCCAATGCCCACCATAACACACTGACATTAATGCCTTGTAGTTGCAGGCCAGCTAATACGGGAATCATGGCTGCAGTAAAAGGAATATTATCGATTAATGCTGAAAATATTGCGGCAATCCAAAGCAAAGCAAGTGCTGCAAGTTGTGGATTGGCAAGAATTAGAGGTTTAAATTGCTCCCCGATAAGCCCAAGTAAACCTGTTTGTTCTACACCGCCAATTACAATAAATAGTGAGATAAAGAACATAAGCAAAGGTGTTTCAATATGCATGGTGGCATGTTCGAGTTCAATTTCTTTTGATAGAAAAATAAGTAGCGTTAAACCGGCCGCAGCCACTAACCAAGGTGCCCATCCGATGTGATGATGAATGATAAATAATCCCACCATCATTGCCATTACAGCTAGTGACTTATACCAGAGTGCTTTATTTTTATATTCAGTTACATGATCAAATTCATGTTCAATCTTTGAGGATAATTCTTTTTTGAACAACCATTTAAGTGCAACTAAAATACCTAACCATGCAAATAATACTGGCAAGCTCATATGAATAAAAAAGGTATTAAAGTCGATTCCTGCCGCTGAGCCAATCATTAAGTTAGGTGGATCACCGACTAGAGTAGCCACACCACCGGTATCTGAAAGCAAGGCTGCGGCAAGGAGATAAGGGACGGGAGATACGCCCATTGATCTGGCTATCATAATAATAAGGGGGCCGAAAATAATGACTGTAGTTACATTATCAAGCAATAAAGAGATAACGGTTACGGCCGTTCCTAACAACACCATTAGGGTGAATTGTGATTTGCTACCTAACTTAGCTAGATATTGAGCTAAATGGTCAAACCCTCCTGTACTGATCATAATGGAGATGATAATCATCATAATGGCTAGCAAGAATACAACATTCCAGTCAATGGCTTGTAATGCTAATTCAGGTGAGTAAAAGCCTAATATTTGACCCGCAATAATAATCGCACCTGCACCAGCCATAGCAAATTTTGCCCGTTCGATACGATGATATGTTTCGGTAAAAATACCTGCAAAAGTAATAAAAAGAATGATGGCTGACACCAACATAGGCGTTGTTAATTCAATCATTGGAGGCTATTCTCGACAGCTAAATGGAGGAAAAGCGCGATATTATAACGTATATCAAGGGGATTTATCCATCTGAATATTGCTAGCAAACTATAATAATATTTGGCGTGTTTGTGCGTGAAAATCATGTATTTTTTGTTCGATTCTACTATCAATCATTTGCTCTGGTTTTTGTCCATGAGGGCATAACATGCTGGGGGTTGTTCCATATAGTCGACAGATAAGTGGGCGATCATCATAAACCTCACAGCCATTTTCACCTAAGTATGGACAGCTTAAATCTGCCAATGCAATAGCATGTTCTGCTTCACTTTTAATCGGTAATTGGGCAACTTCTTCAGATGAAGCAGTAACAGGACCACAGCAATCATGACAACCAGGAGTGCAAGAAAATGTTGGGATTTGTTCACGGAAAAAATGAATTTTAAATTCGTTCATGGGTATAGTTAATTAATCTCAGCAAGTAATTGATCGATCATATTTTCAGATTGGCTCAAATAGCCGCCACCGAATAAATTTAGATGATTAATAATATGATAAAGGTTATAAAGGGTTTTGCGTACTTTATAACCCACATCGAGAGGATATTCTGTTTGGTAAGCAGCGTAAAAATCATTGCCAAAGCCACCAAATAGTTCAGTCATCGCAATATCTGCTTCACGATCACCATAATAACAAGCGGGATCAAAGATGACAGGGTTACCTTGTGGATCAGCTGCGGCATTACCACTCCATAAATCACCGTGTAATAAAGCAGGTTCGGGTGAATAATTATCAAAAAACTGGGGTAATTTTTCAATAAGCTGTTGCCCATGATCTTGTAGCCGTCCAGCAAAGCCATTTTTAGCTGCAAATTTTAACTGTTGTGCTAAACGTTGTTGCTGCCAGAAACTTATCCAATCGTGGTTGATGTCATTGTGCTGAGCTGTGCTACCAATCGTATTTTCAATATGCCAACCAAAAAAAGGTTGCACATGACGATGAAGCTGCGCAAGTTGGGTGCCTAATAATTGGCTCGCATGACCACGCAAACTGGCAAGCTCAATATATTCTAATACGATATAACTATGGCCATCAGCTTTACCCAAACAGATAACTTCAGGAATACGCACACACTTTAATGCCCGCATTTCTTCTAAACCACGTGCTTCGGCTTCAAACATATCGACAAGTTTAGCTTGATTCAGTTTTATAAAATAAGATTGCCCATTAGCGGTTAATTGATAGGCCGTATTTATGCTGCCACCACCTACAGATTTAAGCTGATATGGTGTGAGCGTATGGGCTGTTACTTGCTCAATTTGCTGGATAATTAAATCAAGATTGGGCACATGAAGATCCTTAGTCATTATTAAAGCTACATGGTATGCTGATGCATAAGATTTGCCAAGATATTGAGGAGATATGGTAATGACACAGCCATTAAATGACAAGCAGCGCGTTGCTCACGAGGCAGTAAATATGATTCATGACGGAATGGTGGTGGGTTTAGGAACAGGCTCAACTGCAAATTATTTCATCAATGAGTTGGCGAGGCGATGTGTTGAAGGCTTAAAGATAAAAACAGTAGCAAGTTCAATAATCAGCTCAAACAGAGCACAACATATGGGTCTTGAGATTGTTTCAATGGAGCATATTAGCCATATTGATGTATATGTGGATGGTGCCGATGAAGTGAGTCCTAGCATGGCATTATTAAAAGGCCGAGGTTCTGATTTAGTAAGAGAAAAGCTTTTGGCTAATGCCAGCAATCAATTTCTAGTGCTAGTAGATAATTCAAAATTGGTAGAACGTATCGGGCAGAATTATCCAATACCGATTGAAGTTGCCCCCTTTTCATGGGAATTGGTGCTCGCCAGTTTAATTAAAATGGGTGGAAAAGGTGGGCTGCGTCCTAATGGCGATGGATTGGCCGTTACATCTCATGGCAGTTTGGTTTTAGATATGACCTTTGATCCATCAATTGATAGTCAAACCTTGAATGATATGCTTAATAGTGTTCCCGGCGTAGTGGAACACGGTATTTTTGAGCAATTAGCGACCGCAATTCTAATTGGCGAAAATGAGCAGGTTACTCAGATCACTCAAGCGGCTATCCGCTAGCGTTTAGCCGGGATCTGAGCAATAGTAAGACGTCCGCTAAACTTGCTTTTCAGCTTGACTGGGTAAAGCCCACCGGGATGACCAAGGTATTGGATACTTGTCTATATTTTCTTTTAAAAACTGAAAATTATTTAATATGCTCTTGCCCTGGGGATCTAGTCGCTTTTAAAGTTGCTCTAAAATAGTCTCTGCTTTAGAAACACCAAATTCGCCAGAACCTTCAACACCAAGATACGTCACCACACCGTTATCGACAATCATGCCAAAACGGAAACAGCGAATGCCCATGCCACCGGCAGTTAAATCGCGATCTAAGCCTAATGCTTTTGTGAGTTCAGCACTGCCATCGGCCATCATCCTAACTTTACCAGCAGCATTGTTAGCCTTGCCCCATTCAGCCATTACAAACACATCATTGACAGCCATGCACCAGATTTCATCAGCACCAGCGGCCTTGATTTGATCGGCAAGTGCAACATAGCCGGGCAAATGTTGAGCAGAGCACAAAGGGGTAAATGCACCGGGCACACCAAAAATTGCAATTTTCTTACCGCTAGTAGCTTCAGCTAGGTCAAATGCTTGTGGGTTTATCGGGCAACCATTTTCTGGGTCAAACTCAGTGGCTTCGGTTAATTTTCCTTCAGGTAGACGTTGTCCAACTTCGATAGTCATAATGGTTCCTTTGTTGTTAATTGCGTGACTGACAGCATAATCTAAAATGCGACAGATAAAAACATTAACAATTTAATGGTTTTATCTAAAGATCTAAATGGTTATGATGAATATTTTTGTAATGATTGAATTTGTAAAGCTAATTTCTCCGTCACTCCAGCATCTTCAAGTATTTTGGGTATGGATTATGCGGAGAGCGCGGCTAAGCAGAAGCGTTTATTTACAAATTGAATGATCACAGATACTCATAAAATTATTGGGATTGGGACAATGACAAATACTATTTTACGCTGGGGAATTCTCGGCGCAGCGCGTGTTAATGAACGGCTATTGCCAGCAATAGTTGAGGCTGAAAATGCCAAATTGGTCGCCATTGCCAGTCGTCGCAAAGGTGCGGCAGCGGAAACATTAGCGAAATATGCTCCACAAGAAAGTGACGTTTTAACACTCGATGATCCCGAAGCATTATTAACCCACCCAGATATTGACGCTATCTATTTACCAATGGCCAATGAAGAGCATACCGAATGGGCGCTCAAAGCCATTGCCAATGGCAAACATGTGTTAATCGAAAAACCGATGGCATTGCTTGTTGAAGAAATTGACCAAATTACGGCAGCGGCAAACAAACATAATGTAACAGTGATGGAAGGCTTTATGTATCGCTTTCATCCACAACATCAATTTGTGCGAGATTTGCTCTCTTCAGGAAAAATAGGCGAGGTACGCACCGTTAAAACCAGCTTTGCATTCCCCATGAAACCAGCACGTATGTATCGAATAACACGCGATATGGCACACGGTGGCGGAGCGATGTGGGATATTGGGCCTTATGCCATTCACACCGCACGCATGTGGTTTGATAATGATCCGGTTGCCGTAATTGCAATGGCAAAACTCAATGAACATGGTGCAGACACCAGCTTAAGCGGCATTTTAGACTTTGACGATGGTCGCTATGCCCTTTTTGAAATGAGCTTTGAACACGCACGTCGCAGCGAATATGAAATTATAGGCACACTAGGCGGCGTTAAATGCGATACCGTCTGGCAAAACCCAGATGATGCGCCAGTGATTAATTGGTGGACTGATGCCGGTGAACAACACCAAGAAAAATTACCAATAGCCAATCATTTTGTAGAAGAAATTAAGCACTTTAGTGATTGTGTATTAAATGGCAAAAAGCCTGATTTATCACTAGATGATGCAAAGGCTAACTGCAAAACGATTGT
>CAYSGK010000103.1:0-7571 GCA_964430395.1 uncultured Methylophaga sp. | reverse complement strand
ATTGCCATGACTGTTGCATGGGGCAGACAATATCATAGCGACCGTGAATAATCATTGTCGGTACGGTGCGAATGCGCTCAATATTATCTAAAATTGGATTATCAGCAATAAAACACGCATTAAGTGCAAAGTGTAGTTGGATGCGAGAATGTGCTAAGGGGCCAATCTCATGAGATGGATCAGGCTTATATTCATGATCACGCAGTGTAACAATAGTGCCCTCCCATGCTTGTAATAACTTTGCCGCTGCCATTTGGTGTAATTCATCAACAGCGGTTAATTGTTGATAATAGGATTTTAATGGTGATTGCTGATTGGCTTCGGGTAAATGTTGCACTAAACTTTGCCATGCATCAGGAAACAGTCTCGATGCACCGCCCTCGGCGTAGACCCAATCAATATCTTGCTGACGACCAAGAAATACGCCTCTTAAAATCATCGCGAGTACATTATGGGGGTGTTGTTGCGCATAACATAAAGCTAATGTTGCTCCCCAAGAACCGCCAAAAATAAGCCAGCGATCAATATTCAATGATTGGCGAATGGTCTCCATATCGTTGATTAGAAATTGCGTGGAATTATTTTCTAATTCACCATGAGGTAATGAGCGACCACAGCCGCGTTGATCAAATAAAATGATGCGATAGATGTCAGGGTCAAAATAACGGCGATGTTGACTGCGGCAACCTGAACCTGGCCCGCCATGTAAAAAGACAATTGGAAGCCCATTTGGGTTGCCACATTCTTCTATATAAATTTGATGTTGCCGCCCATTTTCCAATGTTTCCATTGAAATTTGATGTGTCTGGTAGGGCTCTATATCAGGATATAATGAAAACATGTTTAGACTCATATTAATTCAGATAAAAACAATAATGGTAATTATGGTGCTATTGCGAGAAAATATACACTAAAGATTATATTTTAGGGTTAATAATGAATTTGCACGAATTTCAGGCAAAACAGCTTTTTAATCGCTATGACATACCAACACCACAAGGGCAGGTAGTGACTAGCGGATCACAAGCGCGTCAAGCGGCAGAACAATTAGGCGGTGAACGTTGGGTTGTAAAAGCACAAGTGCATGCAGGCGGGCGTGGCAAAGCAGGTGGCGTGAAAGTAGTGGATGCATTAGATGATGTAGCTAATGAAGCTTATGATTTATTAGGTAAGCGCCTCATAACACATCAAACGGCGGCAGAAGGTTTACCTATTAATCAAATATTAGTTGAGCAACCAACAGATATTCAGCGCGAATTATATTTAGCGGTATTAGTTGATCGTGTAAGCCAACAAGTTGTATTTATGGTATCAGCACAAGGTGGAATGGATATTGAAGCCGTGGCTGCAGAGACACCCGATGAGATCTTGAATGTTTATGTCGATCCTGTTGTCGGTCTAAAATCATATCAATGTCGACGTGTTGGTTTCTTTTTAGGGCTAACGGGTAGCGCATTCAAACAGCTTGAAAGTGTTATGCAAGCTTTGTATCGCTTATTTACTGAAAATGATGCCAGTTTGGTTGAAATTAATCCCTTGGTTGTGACAAGTGAAAATGAGTTGATAGCGGTCGATGCTAAATTAAATTTAGATGATAATGCCTTATTTAGACATGCAGAATTATCAGCCATGTTTGATCCTGCGCAAGAAGATGAAGCAGAAGTGGTGGCTCAGCAGTACGGTCTT
This sequence comes from uncultured Methylophaga sp., assembly GCA_964430395.1. Classification (GTDB taxonomy): domain Bacteria; phylum Pseudomonadota; class Gammaproteobacteria; order Nitrosococcales; family Methylophagaceae. The sequence continues at coordinate 5,885 of CAYSGK010000103.1, read as the reverse complement.
AATTATATTTCTCTTGATGGCGAAGTCGCCTGCATGGTAAATGGTGCCGGTCTAGCGATGGCGACAATGGATTTAATTCAAAGCCAAGGTGGCCAACCGGCCAACTTCTTAGATGTGGGAGGTGGCACTACACCAGATCGGGTGGCAGAAGCTTTTAAGTTGATACTTTCTGATAAAAAAGTGAAATCTATTTTAGTTAATATTTTTGGTGGAATTGTACGTTGTGATCTAATAGCTGAAGGCATTATTCAAGCGGCTAAAGATGTGGGGTTATCGCTACCTGTTATTGTACGCTTAGAGGGAACTAATGCGGAAAGAGGGCGTGAGTTATTGGCAGAAAGCGGCATGAATTTACATGCGGCACAAGATTTAACCGATGCAGCAAAAAAAGCAGTGTTAGCGGCTAAGGAGGGTTCACTATGAGTATTTTAGTGAATAAAAAAACTCGCGTTATTTGCCAAGGGTTTACGGGCAAGCAAGGTACATTCCATTCAGAGCAAGCGATTGCTTATGGTACCCATTTTGTGGGTGGCGTTACGCCGGGAAAAGGTGGTCAACTACATCTTGATCTACCTGTTTTTAATACGGTTCATTACGCTGTAGAAGAAACTGGCGCTAATGCAACGATGATCTATGTGCCGGCGGCCTTTGCGGCAGATGCGATTTTAGAGGCTGCAGATGCGGGCATTAAAGTGATTGCCTGCATTACAGAAGGTATTCCCGTGCAAGACATGTTACGGGTAAAACATGCTTTAAAACATTCTGATTCGTATTTAATTGGCCCCAATTGCCCAGGAATAATCACACCAGGAGAATGTAAAATGGGTATTATGCCCGGCTCTATTCATTTGCCCGGTAAAATTGGTATTGTATCTCGCTCGGGTACACTTACCTATGAAGCGGTACATCAAACGACCTTAAATGGTTTAGGGCAAAGTACCTGTGTCGGTATTGGCGGCGATCCTATCCACGGTATGAACTTTATCGAATGTTTAGAAATGTTTGAAAAAGATCCTCAAACGGAAGGCATTGTGATGGTAGGTGAAATTGGCGGACAGGCAGAAGAAGATGCTGCCGAGTATATTCGCCAACATGTCAGCAAACCTGTTGTCGCTTATATTGCCGGGTTAACGGCGCCGAAAGGTAAGAGAATGGGCCATGCGGGCGCTATTATTAGTGGTGGACAAGGTACGGCAGAAGCAAAATTGGCCGCTCTAGCGGATGCAGGAGTGCATATCGCTCGTTCGCCGGCTGAAATGGGTGACCGAATTCTTGAAGCGATGGCTGGCGCTTAAGTTATGGCTAATGATTTTTGTCTGATTATGGGACAAATAAATCCTGTAGTGGGTGATGTTTCAGGCAATGTCAAAAGAATTATTAAGGCGGCACGGCAAGCAGAACAACAATTTAATGCTGATTTGATTGTTTTCCCGGAATTGACCTTAACGGGTTATCCACCAGAAGATTTGTTACTCAGACCTGGCTTAATTAAGCGTGTGAATAAAGGCTTAAAAAAACTAAAAAAGAAAATCAATTCAGTGGCCGTACTTGTTGGTCACCCATCAGGTACGCCGGGGAAAGAATTATATAATGTTGCATCTTTAATTGCTGATGGCCAATGTTTGGCCAGCTATCGCAAGCAAGTGCTCCCTAATTACAGTGTGTTTGATGAAAAGCGCTATTTTATTGAGGGTGTTGAACCCTGTGTAGTGGAATATAAAAACATTAAATTTGGCATTACTATTTGTGAAGATATTTGGTTTACAGCGCCAGCGGCTCAATCAGCAGAGGCGGGGGCAGAAGTTATTCTTAATCTGAATGCATCGCCTTTTCGACAAGGTAAATGGCAACTGCGTGAAACAGAATTACAACAACGCGTGGGTGAGACCGGATTACCTATTGTCTATGTTAACCAAGTAGGTGGGCAAGACGAACTAGTGTTTGATGGTGGATCGTTTGCACTAGATGCCAATGGTGAGAAAGTGGCACATGCACCTAAATGGCAACAAGGGCTATTTGCTATCAAAATACACCGAGAATCAAATCAGATTTTGTCTTTACAGGGTGAAGTGGCGTCACCGCAAGGTGATTTGGAAATGGTTTATCAAGCATTAGTGTGTGGCTTGCGCGACTATGTTAACAAAAACCATTTTTCTAGCGTTATTCTTGGTTTGTCGGGTGGTATTGATTCGGCATTAACCTTAGCACTAGCCGTTGATGCCTTAGGCGCTGAAAAAGTAAAAACAATTATGATGCCGTCGCAATACACCGCACAAATAAGTCTTGATGATGCACAGGATATGGCAGAGCGATTAGGCGTAGGACACAGTGTCATTGCTATCGATTCGTTGTTTGAACACTTTGTTGATACCTTGGCCGATCAATTTGAAGCTAAGCCAGTTGATAGTACTGAAGAGAATATACAAGCGCGTATTCGTGGCGTGATCTTGATGGCTGTTTCAAATAAAAGTGGTGCGATGGTGTTGTCGACAGGTAACAAGAGTGAAATGGCCGTGGGCTACTCTACATTATATGGCGATATGGCCGGTGGCTTTTCGCCTCTTAAGGATGTTTATAAGACCTTGGTTTATCAGCTAGCGGAATATCGTAATAACATAACGGAGATAATTCCTCCCAGAATCATCACGCGACCGCCGTCAGCAGAATTAGCGCCAGATCAACTTGATCAAGATAGTCTGCCGGCATATGATATCTTGGATGAAATTTTAGAGCGGTATATAGCACAAGATTGGTGTTTTGAAGACTTGGTAGAAGCAGGAAACAATGCTGAATTGGTTGCAAAAGTAATCAGCATGGTTGACCGCAATGAATATAAACGTCGTCAAGCACCGCCGGGAATACGCATTACAGATCGTGCATTTGGTCGAGATAGGCGGTATCCTATAACATCAGGCTATGCAGTTAAAGCAATAATAGAATAAGGATAAAAAAATGAAAAAAATTGAAGCGATAATAAAGCCTTTTAAACTTGATGATGTTCGTGAAGCATTATCTGATATTGGTGTTACAGGTTTAACTGTTTCAGAAGTAAAAGGTTTTGGCCGACAAAAGGGACACACAGAGCTGTATCGTGGTGCTGAATATGTGGTTGATTTTCTACCTAAGCTAAAACTAGAAATAGTTATTGCTGAGGATCAGCTAGATACCTGTGTTCAAACTATTGTTAAAGCAGCCAACACAGGTAAAATCGGCGATGGTAAAATTTTTGTATTAGCTGTTGAACAAGTGATCCGGATCCGTACGGGTGAGCAAGGCGAGGATGCGATTTAATCTCTGAAATCTACAGATTGAATGGTCATGGGTATATACTATTATTTTATTACTTTGGTTTTTTCTACTTCAGCCACACCTTGGTGTCCAGGGTAGTTTAGTTTTAAAACGCGCAGAGCATCTTCGGATAAATCGCTCAAGCCTAATACTTTATAAGCCTTTGCCATAATGACTAAAGCATCTGGCATGGCCGGTGTGCGTGGATAATTTTCAATGACATATTTCCCCCTATTTGCGGCAGCAATATAGGAGCCTCGACGCATATAATAATTAGCGACATTTACCTCATGACGAGCTAAACGGTTACGTAAATAGACAACACGTTGAGCAGCATCTTCACTATAGATACTTTTCGGAAAGCGTTTAACTAGTGTGCTAAAGTCTTTTAGAGCAATGCGCGCAGAGCCAGGATCGCGCTGCGATTCATCGCGTGGAATATATTTTTCAAATAAACCGATGTCGCGATTAAAATTAATTAAGCCGCGCAAATAAAAAGCATAATCCATATTAGGATTAAGTGGGTAAACGCGCATAAAGCGATCCAATGTTGCTATTGCAGCTTCTGGATCATCATCCTTGTAATGAGCGTAAGCCGACTCTAGAAGTGATTGTTGCGCATAACTACCGAAAGGAAAGCGCGCTTCTAGCTGACTATAATACTGTAATGCCGTAGTATAATCAGATGCATTGAGTGCGGCTTTAGCTTCTGAATAAACGCGTTCTACTGACCAGCTACTTTCAGCAATAACGGGTTCTTTTTCGGAGAAAAAAGAGCAGCCAGAAAGAAGCGTTATGGCAAGAATAAGAAGTAAATAATAATTTTTCATGGCGATAGGTTACGCTAGCTGAATTTAGATGGCAAAATAGATTTTATTTTGGGCATGATAAAATAATTAGAAATAGTCTGAGTTAGATGATTTAAACAATAGAAATTAGGCAAGATTGGAGAATAATGATTCGTTTTATAACTGGTATTATATGTGGCTTTTGGTTGATATCTACAAATGCAACGACATTTGATTTGGCCGATGATTCTACACGTGTGGTTGGCCATAATTTAATTGTTATTAGCCACAAGGAAGATACCTTACTTGATATTGCGCGCCGATTTGATATTGGCTATAACGAGATAGTGGATGCAAATCCAGCGTTAGATCCTTGGATCCCAGGTGGTGGAAAGCGCGTACTTGTTCCCAATCAATTTATTCTACCAGAGGCACCGCACAAAGGGATTGTCATTAATTTGGCCGAATTACGCTTGTATTATTATCCTAAACCACAAAAAGGCCAGCGCGCACAAGTTATCACACATCCTTTAGGTATAGGACGACAAGGCTGGACAACACCATTGGGTCGAACACGTATAATCGGCAAAAAGAAAGATCCAACATGGACGCCACCGGCATCGATATTAGCGGAACATTTAAAAAAGGGTGATCCGTTACCAAAAGTTGTGCCAGCAGGACCAGACAACCCCCTCGGTGCGTATGCTATGCGATTAGGTATTCCCGGTTATTTATTGCATGGAACCAACAGGCCGTTTGGCGTGGGGATGCGAGTGAGTCATGGGTGCATACGATTATTTCCCGAAGATATTGAGCATTTATTTGGAATTGTTGCTGTTAATACGCCTGTTAATATTTTATATCAGCCTTATAAAGCAGCAATACATGAGGGTAGGCTTTATCTTGAGGCACATGCCATTCAAGATGATATGGATGTGCGTGAAGGCAATAATATGACACCAATGGTTTCTGCTATATTGAAAGCGCAAGATCATATTTTATCAGATGATGATTGGCCTTTTGCTGAAGCTGTAGTGCGTAATCATGATGGTATTGTACGCCCTGTGAATCAGACAGATGTAGATGTCGTTGAGGATGTATGGTTTGTTCATTCTGGTTTAACGCAGGATGCAAAAATAAAGTTATCGCAAGCTTTAGTCAGTCTTAATGTAGATTTCTGGCCAGTACAAGATGCCGCAGAAGGTGAAGTGTTAATTGGCCCATTTGACAGCCAAGAACAAGCAGAGCAAATGAAGAAAGAAGTGTCGCGTTTGGCAGATATCTCGGTATGGGTGACACTTGTGTCAGGTGAAGCTTTATAACCGTGACCATTCAATCTGTAGATTTCAGAGTTTAGCACAAGCGTCAGAGCAAGGCGCAATGTGAAGGCACAAAAAATTGCTCCTGCATTTCCTGCATACACTCCATCCATGGAGATAAATGACTAATTCTGCGACTTTATGCCTAGAATAGTATGGCTTCTTCTCATGCTGAATTCTGCAGATTGAATGGTCACGGGTATATACCCGTAATCAATCAAGATGCAGATTTTTAGCACCCATACTGAATGCGCTATCTACGTTATAATAGTAAGCAATAGAGCGACTATTACATTACTATTATGCCTTGCTAGCCCATCCATTATAGGCACCAAAAAACCGCAACTTGAATGATTACGGGTATATAGCTTAGAGTATGCCATAAATTTATACGTTGAGCGTCAATTGATGGTTAGTTTTATTTCAATCAAACAGTTTTTAATCTCTGGCACACAGGAGCCACAGTTTGTGCCTGCTTTGAGTAAGGTGC
>CAYSGK010000102.1:3163-7593 GCA_964430395.1 uncultured Methylophaga sp. | reverse complement strand
TGGGTATATTTATTCGTTCACCAGCTCCACTGGGCTCTCAAAGTTCAGCACTAATTCACCATCATCTAACGCTACTTTTACATGACCACCATCACTCAATTTGCCGAATAATAATTCATCAGCCAATGGACGTTTGATCTTATCTTGCACCAGACGAGCCATCGGTCTAGCACCCATTTTAATATCGTAACCATGATCGGCTAACCATTGACGAACATTGTCATCAAGTTCGAGCGTAACATTTTTGTCTTGTAATAACATTTCCAACTCAAGCACTGCTTTATCTGCAACCCGTAATATTGCATCATTTGCTAATGGTTTAAATTGTATAATGCCATCTAAGCGATTACGGAATTCTGGTGTAAAGATCCGCTTAACAGCTTCCATACCATCAGATTGGTGATCTTGGTGATTGAAGCCCATTGAAGCTCGCCCCATTTCTTGAGCGCCAGCATTGCTGGTCATCACTAAGACAATATGTCGAAAATCGGCTTTGCGGCCATTATTATCTGTTAATGTGCCATGATCCATTACCTGCAACAAAATATTAAACACATCGGGATGCGCTTTTTCTATTTCATCAAGCAATAATACCGCGTGAGGCTGTTTTGTTACTGCTTCGGTCAACAAGCCACCTTGGTCATAACCAACATAGCCTGGAGGCGCACCAATCAACCTAGAAACCGTATGACTTTCCATATATTCAGACATGTCAAAGCGAATCAGTTCTACACCCAAGTTATGAGCCAATTGACGGGTAACTTCTGTTTTTCCGACTCCGGTTGGACCTGTAAATAAAAAGGCACCTGTTGGGCGTTCAGGATGCCCTAAACCAGATCGTGCCATTTTAATAGCTGACGATAGTGTCGCAATCGCCTCGTCTTGACCAAAAATAACGTGTTTAAGGTTTTTGTCTAGATTTCGTAAATTATCTTTATCCGTTTTGTTGACAGTTTTTGCAGGAATACGAGCAATTTTTGCTACAATATTTTGCACATCGGTCACGCCTATCATTTTTTTACGTTTTGACTTAGATAAAATGCGTTGTGCTGCCCCTACTTCATCCAATACATCTATCGCCTTATCTGGCAAATATTTATCTGTAATATGACGCGCTGCAAGCTCTGCTGCTTGCTCTATTGCCGCAGAGCTATAACGCACCTCATGATGTGCTTCTAAATTTTCTTTTAAACCTTTTAGAATTTGTATTGTTTCTTTAACCGTTGGTTCTGGTACATCAATTTTTTGGAAACGACGTGCTAATGCACGATCATGCTCAAAAATACCTCGGTATTCTTGGAAAGTTGTTGAACCAATGCACTTTAAATCGCCTTTTGCTAGTAGCGGCTTCAATAAGTTAGCCGCATCCATGGCACTGTTTCCTGCGCTACCAGCACCAATTAAAGTATGAATTTCATCAATAAATAAAATTGCATCGTCTTGCTGCTGGATCTCGCGAAGTAATGCTTTTAAACGTTTCTCAAAATCACCACGATATTTTGTGCCTGCAATCAGTGCGCCCATATCTAACGAATAAATAACCGAGTTTTTTAATACTTCAGGTATCTCGCCTAATACAATTCGCCTAGCAAGCCCTTCAGCAAGCGCTGTTTTACCTACACCGGCTTCACCTACGAATAAAGGGTTATTTTTTCGACGGCGACATAAAATTTGCAATGTTCGTTCAATTTCATGTTTTCGACCAATTAATGGATCAATCTTATTGTCTTCTGCTAATGCATTTAAATTAGTGGCATACAAAGCCAGTGGACTTTTAGCTTTATCGGTTTCAGTGCTGGCTTCTGCTTCCGTGCTGTCGATACTAGATTCGATTGTATCTTCAGCATTATGCGTAATGGCATTAACGATATCTAAGCGTGTTACATCTTGCTTTTGCAGCAAGTAAACAGCTTGTGATTGTTGCTCTGAAAATAGTGATACCAGTACATTTGCGCCGGTCACTTCATTTCCACCAGATGATTGAACATGCATCACTGCACGCTGTAAAACACGTTGAAATGCTAAGCTAGGTTGCGTTTCACGCTCAGATTCTTCTGACAGGGTAGGTACATCATCAGCCAAACAGTCTGATAACTCTTGCCTCAACAGTGAAATATCAACACTACAGTTTTTTAAAACGGCCAGTGCTTGACCATTTTCTAATAGTGATAACAGTAAATGCTCAACAGTGAGAAACTCATGCGCCCGCTTTCGGGCAAAGCTAAACGCCTGACTTAGGGATTGTTCAAGCTCTTTACTTAACATTATTTACTCCTAGCTGGCACTGACTACTATTTATTACTCTTGCTCCATTGTACATTGCAATGGATGGCCATTTTGTTGAGAATAACTATTCGTTTGTTCTACTTTTGCTTCGGCAATTTCAAAGGTAAATAAACCACAAGGTGCTTTTCCTTCGGTATGTACCTGCATCATGGTTCGCTGTGCACTATCATGACCCATATTAAATAGGTCTTGAAGCACTTCAATAACAAAATCCATCGGCGTATAGTCGTCATTAAGCATAAACACCCTATATTTAGGCGGCTCTTTTAATTCCGGCTTAGCTGGTGCAATTGTTAATTGATTATCACCATGCCACTCATTATTGTGTTCGTCACTCATTCTTTATGCTTGTTCTACCATTGTTTTTAAATCACCATTTTCATACAGTTCCATCACAATATCACATCCGCCAACTAATTCACCTTTAATATACAGCTGAGGAAATGTTGGCCAGTCAGCATAGCGATGCAAATTTTCTCTTACTTCAGGTTCTGCCAATACATTAATATAAGCAAATTCTGCACCACATGCAGCTAATGCTTGTGATGTTCTGCTAGAAAAACCACATTGTGGAAACTCAGGTGTGCCTTTCATAAATAAAATAACACTATTTGATTCAATAGCATCTTTAATTCTATCCATTACATCCATCTTTGTAACCTCTTTAATATCAAAATTTCTAATTAGCTCTAATATATAGGTAAATATTTAAATTTCAAGTCTAGCGTAGCTGTAATAGACCTAAAACACCTTCTAGGCCACAATAATTCAACGATGCCATAGCTTCATTTTGTACTTTAGGCTTGGCATGATAGGCAATGCTTAAGCCAGCCGCTTTCATCATTAATAAATCATTGGCACCATCGCCCATTGCAATAACTTGTGATGGGGCAATAGATAATTCTTCACATTTAACTAACAAAAAGTCAGCCTTAGCCTGAGCACCACAAATTTCGCCTTCAACTTCACCTGTAAGACGACCATTATATTCACCTAATACATTAGCCATGGTGAAGTCTAAACCTAAACGCTGTTTTAAGCGCTCAGTAAAAAAGGTGAATCCACCTGAGACTAATGCTGTTTTAATCCCATTTTCTTTCAGTTTTCTCAACATAATATTAGCGCCAGGGTTTAACTGTAAACGCTGTTGGTAGACTTTTTCTAAAGCACTAATTTCAAGACCTTTCAATAAAGACACCCTCTTTCGCAGTGAAGTTTCAAAATCAATTTCACCTCTCATTGCGGCTTCAGTAATTTCGGCTACTTGAGGTTTAACATTAATAAAATCAGCAATCTCATCAACACACTCAATATTTATCAATGTTGAATCCATATCAGTTACTAATAATTTTGCGGCTTTATTGTTAAATGCTTGTGGAACAATATTGATATCAAATAGATAACTGTCACGAAGAGCTTGAAACTGTTCATTCGTTATTTCTTGTAGAGTATGAACAATTGAGAAATACTCATTAGATTCAAGCGTTCCATCAACTTTTTCAGCGACTTCATTTGACTGCTTATCATTTAACTGCTGACCTTGTAATGTTAAATTCATTTATTTATTCCAAAAAAAATGGCGATACCAGACTCTCCCGTATCACCGAAAATTCTTGCTAAAAAGTCAGAGCTGATTAAAATTGTGGTTTAATGGATGCGTCGTTATAACGTGCAACACTATCCATAATTTCTACTTTTGCTTCTTCTTTACCTGCCCATCCATCAAGCTTCACCCATTTATTCTTTTCTAAATCTTTATAATGTTCAAAAAAGTGAGCTAGCTTATCAAGTTTGCGCTTCGCAATATCACCAATATCCTGTATATCGTCATACATTGGATCATGAGGTACCGCAATTACTTTTGCATCTTCACCCGATTCATCCGTCATTTTTAACATGCCCACTGGCCGACATTGCACAACACTGCCGCTGATCAGCGCATATGGGCTCATCACTAAAACATCTACAGGATCACCATCGTCAGATAAGGTATGAGGAATATAACCATAATTACAAGGGTAAAACATGGCGGTATTCATAAAGCGATCAACAAATAAAGCACCTGTTTCTTTATCAACTTCATATTTAACAGGGTCAGAATGCGATGGGATTTCAATAATGACATTAATATCTTCAGGTAAATT
>CAYSGK010000102.1:0-3063 GCA_964430395.1 uncultured Methylophaga sp. | reverse complement strand
TTAACACTTCAATTTGCTGAATTCTGCAAATTGAATGGTTACGGCTATATATTGGGGTCCAAACTATATAACAAGGCCTGAACTAGCATCGAAACATCATTCTTTTGTCTTGCATCGACTTCAAATAAGGGTGGATTATAGCCCAAGGACTTTAACTTAACACGATAGTCTTCTATGGAGGGTTTTTTAGCAAGATCCATTTGTGTTATACCTATAACAATATTTGTCTGCGCTATAAAATCTTTAAATGCATTTAAAAAAAATGTTAGATCTTGTATAGGATTATCTGCTTTATTACTGATTAATAAGACTAAACCAATTCCTCCTTGTGTCAAGATATCCCACATAAAGTCAAAGCGCTCTTGGCCTGGAGTGCCATATAAATGAACATGTTCACCACCTTCAATATTTAAAAGACCATAATCCATCGCAACTGTAGTTTGTGATTTTTTATTCCGCGTTATATCCGTTGCTTTGTTATCTGTTTTTACCGGTTCAATATCACTGATCGCTCCAATAGCCGTTGTTTTACCTGCACCGACAGGACCTGTGAAAATAATTTTGTAGTCATTTGCTGACATCGTTCTTCTATCCTTTTATTCTTAGTTTTTTTACAATTCGTGACAATAGCCCCATTTTAGTAGTTGGCTCCGGCGTGGGAGGCAAGATCAACGTATCTGACTGCCGAACTGCCAAACCGGACATTCCTAAAACATAAGTGGCTGTTATTAACGAAAATATATATCGTTGCGGAATGGCCAATAGATCTGTTAAGTTAAGTATTGTGCGCGGATGCGGAACCCAACATGCACAAATACGCATTGACTCTGGTATTTCGACTAATCTTGTCAAATTAGGCCAGCCCAGAAGATACAGTGGACTATCTAACGGTAGCTCTTGAGGGAAACGTCCTCTCGCCGTCCATAAAGCCAGCTTCCACATCAAGCCATCAAGAGAGTAATAATATTTATGCTGTGGACATTGTAATAACGCAGCTTTAGCACTTAACACCTCAATAGTGATCTCATCAGTATTAATGGAGCTGGCTTTTAAGGTAACGGCACTAATAGATTTTATCTGTCGTTCTGATATCTCGATGTAAATTTGGTTTGTCTCAGGAAAGAGCGTAATGGGATGCCATAAACCTCTAATAATGACTGGTTGATGCTCTTGCTTGGCCTTTAGATATGCTTGACGTAAAACACCAACAAAATATTCTTCCAATTTGAAAAATACGGTATTCTTATCAGCAGGTGATCGTAAGTTAACATCTTCAGCCTTGCCAACTAAATCAACAGCAGTCTTTGCTAGTGCATGACTCACAGAATGTCGTGATTGTATACTAGCAACCAGTGTCTTTTCAGCAGAAGGTTCTTCTTGTCTATTAGTTTGTTGAATAGTTTTAGTCTGATCTTTTTTAGCAGTAGATGGTGAACTTTTTATGTTATTTATAATGTCTAGCAAGTGTTTGGCCACCATAGGCTTACGTAAAAAATAGTCTTGACCTGCATCAATGACCTTAATTGACGTTAATATAAATGCGTGTGACGGAAATTGTTGTTTTACGGCTGTTAACTGTGAATTAGCATCAATACCATCCATATTGATAAGAAAAACTTGGGCAAGCTCTATATCTAATGTGATTTCACACTGTCCGCCACAAAATTTCTGGAAATAAAAGTCCAGTATTTCACAACTCCTGTCATCCATATTGATTGCATGGATCTTGATTACGTCCTGTGGCATCTCTATACCTAAATTAGTAAACAATAATTCTAATTATAATAACTGACTCTCTTATGATGAGGTGAGTTTTTTTATAAGTCGGGATAATAGCCCTTTATTCCCTTCCACTTTTTGGATTTTGTCTTCCTTTATTTTTGTTTTTATATTCTCTGTATCTTTTGTAACAACGGAGGATCGCCCTGTCATATAGGTCGCTGTAAAAAATGAAAATAAATAGCGTTGTTCAATAAATAATGACTCCGCCATTGATCTGAGTGTCTTCGGTCCCTCAATCCAATAGGCCGAAATTCGTAAAGCATGGGGGATTTGAACAAGACGTGTGAAGTTGGGCCAGCTATTTAAGGAAACCGGACTATCCAAATCGATTCCTTTGGGTAATCGACCTCGAGCTGTCCACAATGATAACTTCCAGATAAAAGCACAGAGTTGTTGTTGATAATCAGGCTTATTTTCACATAAAGCGACCACCCGATCATCAGCTATCATTTTATACGAAAACCGAGTATGATTTTCATCCCTGATGTCATTATCATAAAGTGCTGTCACAGCATAATAGCGAAGCTTATTATCACTCAGCTCTACATACACCAGATTTCGATTTGGGCAAAGATAAAGAGTATGTGACATACCTATTAGCTGAATGCTAGTGTTATGCTTTTTTGCTATTTCCAATGCCTCTGTAATATGCCCCAAATAATAACGTTTTGGATCAAAGTAAATCTCTGTTAATTGTTCATTATTCGATAAATCAACATCTTCTCTGTTACCGATAAAATGTGCCATTTCAGTTTGTGATAATTTCTGGGCTACCGAGGTAGTTGTCACATTTGGTATCTGATTGTTAGTTGATTTGGAATGTTCACGAAAAGCATTGCCCGTTATTTTTTTAGCCTCGACCATATGTTTTGTATCATTGTTCTTTTGCTGTTCAATTGTGTTCAATATTTCTAGCAGTCTTTTGGCATTAATTGGTTTGCAAATAGAATAATGTTTTCCTATTTCTAACGGGTATAAAGCTAATAAAATAATAGGTTTATCAGGAAATTCAGCCTCCAACTCTGCTAGCTTTTTCTCCGCCCCAATTGAATCCATATTCACCATAAACACATCAGCGTGATCTTTAGAAACTATTTCACATCGACCTTCATAATGTTTCTGAAAGAAAAACTGAAGTGTCACTAATCCACGTTTATTTAGCCCGATCACATGACAGTTTATTTGCGTGGTGCTCCATGGTGATTGATTGCGTAATGCCATATTCATTTGTTATTCCACTAATGTACTCATTAAATCGATCATAAACTCAATATCTTCTTG
>CAYSGK010000101.1:5248-7624 GCA_964430395.1 uncultured Methylophaga sp. | reverse complement strand
TACCTGCATTATCAGCAACCTTTGTTTACAATGAAATCTTGCAATTAGAACAAATGGGAACGGAAGTTATTCCGTTTTCTGTTCATGCTTCTACATCCAATATACAAGAACTGCGCGTTCAAGCCTTAGCTACAAAAACATTCAATTTATATGCTCAATCTAAATGGTCGGTTATTACTGATACTGTGGTGATGATGGCTAGCCATCCAATCAAATATTTTAAAACATTGGGAATGCTTTTCTCAGATATGTGGCGAGTGGGTCTGTTTTCTCGAACAGCATATGGGTTAGCCTATCGTATGCTGTTTGCTGCTAGTTTAGCTAGGCATTTGTTAGAAAATGAATGTAAACACCTTCATGTTCATTTTGCACATGTCCCAGCTGATATTGCTATGTATGCTTCTTCGATATCAAGTATTCCGTTTAGTATCACAGCTCATGCTAATGATCTTTATGAGCGAGGTTGGCTTTTAAAGGAAAAAGTTAAGCGATCTAAATTCTTTGCTACTATTTCAGAATTTAATCAACGTTATTTAGCCGATCAAGGTGTTGATTTAGATAAAGTCAAAATAATACGTTGTGGTGTTGATCCTGCGCAGTTTAGTCAACGGCAGGAAATGCCAAATAATGCAATCCCTAGAATTGGTGTAATCGGTCGACTAGTGGAAAAAAAAGGGATAGATACATTAATTGGAGCAGTTTCATTACTCAAAAAACAAGGCCAACAAATTGAGTTGCAAGTCGCGGGTTCGGGGCCATTGGATTCAACATTAAAATCATTAGTAGCTCAAAAAGAATTAACTGCTGATGATGTTTGCTTTCTAGGGGCGATACCGCATTCTGAAGTAGCTGGTTTTATTAAATCATTAGACCTATTTGTTTTGCCCTGTAAACAAGATGAAAATGGTGATATTGATGGTATTCCCGTTGTATTAATGGAGGCCATGTTGTCCGGTGTGCCGGTTATTTCATCTAGGCTATCAGGTATTCCAGAACTTGTTGTCGATAATAAAACAGGTTTACTGATAAAGCAGAATGATAGTGTGGGTTTAGCAGAGGCAATATCTAAAATTATAAATGATGCGGTGTTAAAGACTAATTTGATAGAGAATGCTATTGTTAGAGTGAAACAGGAATTTTCTCAAATAGATAATGCACAAAAGCTTAATGATTTATTTGGTTTGAACAAATAATGAATGTATCAGCAATTATTAATCGTGATATTTGGTGTGTATTAGGGCTACCCTTTGATGCTATTACACTAGAACAGTCGATTGATCATTTGTTAAAGGCGATCGACAATAATGATTCATGCTTTCTGTCTACACCTAATCTTAATTTTGCTATAGCCACCCAATCTGATAATGCTTTTTTTGACTCAGTGGTTGATAGTGATTTGAATGTGGCCGATGGAATGCCTTTAATTTGGGTGGCTAAATTGTTGGGTATTCCTATTACCGAGCGTGTTGCTGGTTCGACCTTATTTGATGAGTTGTCTAAACAGCAAGGCATATCAAAAAAAATAAGGGTGTTTTTCTTCGGTGGCCAGCAGGGTGTGGCGGAGCTCGCTCATCAAAAACTAAATGAAACGAGTGCGGCGATGGCAAGTTGTGGTTTTTATGATCCTGGCTTTGTTTCTGTGGATGAGATGAGTGACTCAAAAATTATAGAGCAGATCAATAGCTGTGAACCGGATTTTATTGTGGTGGCATTGGGTGCTAGAAAAGGCCAAGAGTGGATTCAGCAAAATAAAGAGACATTAAATGCGCCCGTGATTAGTCATTTGGGGGCAGTGATTAACTTTGTTGCAGGTAATGTAGAACGCGCTCCTATTATGTGGCAAAGATTGGGTATGGAATGGCTATGGCGGATACGGCAAGAACCTTCATTATGGAAGCGTTATCTCTTTGATGGTTTGGCCTTTATGAAGTTAATGTTTGTAAATGTATTGCCTTTAGCTGTGTATGATCGTTTTTTGCGGCGAACAGCTTCTTATCGTATTCCTAGTGATGTTAAACTGGTCGAAGAAGAACAACTGATTGTTAGCCTGATGGGTAGTATTCATCATGGCTCAATGCAATATCTTAAACAACAGTATACAAAGGTAATTGAAGAATATAGTAGTGATGTCGTTATAGATTGTGAGCAACTTGTTTATATTGATAGTGCGTTTATTGCTACAACCTTATTGTTTCAGCGTAATATTAATAAACAAGGTCGACTTTTAGTGTTGAATAATGTGCCTTCAAGGATCGTGAGGCTGTTGAGTTTAAGTAGTGTTAGTGAGCATTTCACGTTATTCTAGTGTTCTGGTTATGGGGATCTAATTGTGAGATTCCCGATAAAAGATCTCGAGAATGACGAGGGGTGTGCTCT
>CAYSGK010000101.1:0-5148 GCA_964430395.1 uncultured Methylophaga sp. | reverse complement strand
AAAAATAGATCGTCATCCCGGTAGCTTTAAGCCGGGATCTGAGTGTGAGATTCCCGATAAAAGATCTCGAGAATGACGGGTTGTGTGCTCTCGAGAATGACGTGGATTGTGCTCTCGAGAATGACGTGGATTGTGCTCTCGAGAATGATGGGTTGTGTGGTTACGAGAATGACGGGTAGAACATAATTTTTAGGAGCAAGCTTTTGTTAAGTATGAAACAGACAATATTATTTGTTGTAGCGCTTCTGTTAGCGGTGTTAGCATATTGGAATGGCTTATCAGAGGCTGTTCTACGCTGGAATATACAAGAAGAATATAGTCATGGTTTTTTGATACCGCTGGTTTCTCTTTATATTTTATGGGAGAAGAAAGAGCAAATTAAAGTCGCAATAGGCCCTCCGTTATGGTCGGGTATTATTGTTGTTTTTGCTGCTATTCTATTATTTGTTGTTGGTGAGATTAGTGCGCTCTTTATATTGATTCAGTATTCCTTTGTGATGGTGTTAATTGGCTTGTCAATGGTGACCATTGGCCGTGCTACAAAATATACACTCGCTCCTATTTTATTATTACTTTTTGCTATTCCATTGCCGTATGTTATTGAGGTGTTATTAACAGCTAAGTTACAGCTTATTTCTTCATGGCTTGGTGTTGAATTTATCCGGTTTTTCCATATCCCCGTTTATTTAGAAGGCAATGTCATTGATCTTGGCGTGTATCAACTGCAAGTTGTTGAAGCGTGTAGTGGGTTGCGCTATTTATTCCCTCTGATGAGTTTAGGCTTTATTGCTGCTTATTTTTACCAAGCGGCTTTTTGGAAGCGCGTTATTGTATTTTTAGCAACTATACCGGTTACCATTTTGATGAATAGCTTTAGAATTGGGGCGATTGGGGTTATGGTCGATAACTGGGGTATATCGATGGCCGAAGGCTTTTTGCATGATTTTGAAGGCTGGATTATTTTTATGGCCTGTGCTGTTATTTTGTTCATTTTGATTTGGGTGATGGAAAAACTGACCAATAAAAATGGCTCATTGGCTGCTGTATTTGGTGTGGTTGATGTGGTTGAACCGCCTACTGGTGAACACTATACAGCTAATAATGGTGTCAATAAGCCGTTATTATTAGCGATTGTGATGCTTGTCGCGGTGATAGTGATGATGCAAATGATTGGTAAACGGGTAGAGAAACTGCCGGGCCACGTATCTTTTGTTAACTTTCCGTTAACATTAAATAATTGGCGTGGTCAGCAGGACACATTAGATAAAGATGTGATTGTCAAACTGGGTATGACAGATTATTTATTAGCTAATTATAGTAATGGTAAACAAGCCCCAATAAATTTCTATGTTGCTTATTATGAATCACAACGTAAAGGTGTTTCGCCTCATTCTCCACGTGTCTGCATTCCCGGTGGTGGTTGGGAAATCACTTCTTTTGAGCGTATTACAGTAGAGGGTGAACCTGTTAACCGATCGATTATTAAAAAAGGCGATCAACAACAATTAGTCTACTATTGGTTTCAAGAGCGTGGCAGAGTGATTGCTAATGAATATATTAAGAAATGGTATTTATTTTTAGATGCACTGTTTGAGAATAGAACAGATGGTAGCTTGATCCGTGTTGTGACCAGTGTTGCGCCAAATGAGACAGTACAAGATGCAGATGCGCGGATATTAGATTTTATGGCCGTTGCTAAACCCGAATTAAAACAATATATTTTAGATTAAAAACAAATTAAGAGTGATTAAAATGAACGTAATTAAATATGTAGGTGTGGCTGGATTATTGCTGAGTATGTTATTTGGCTGTGGTTCATCTACTGAGAGCGCTGCAGGTTTTGTGGAAAGTGGTAAAGCGCTGGTGGCAGAAGGCAAAACGGCAAAAGCAAGATTGGAATTTAAAAATGCTATTCAGATTGATCCTCGCATGGCTGAACCTTTTTATCAACTCGCCTTACTAGATGAAAAAGAACAAAAATGGAAGGGCATGTTCGCTAATCTAACAACTGTTGAGCAACTTGATCCTACCCATTACGATGCGATTGTAAAATTGGGTCAAATTCATTTATTGGCTGGCAATTTTGATGTGGCATTGGAAAAAGCCAATAAAGTTCTAGAAGCTGATAACACAAATGTAATGGCATGGGTGTTACGTGCAACAATTGAGATGAAACAGCAAAATCTAGGATCGGCTATGGCTGATGCTGAGCAAGCTCTGACTTTAGAGCCTAAAAATATTGAAGCATTATCAGTTAAGGCACTTATTTTAAATCTGCAAGGCAAACCTGAACAAGCATTAACACTTTTGGATAAAGCGATAACAATTGATCCTGAGCAGTTATCACTCACTATGATCAAATTATCAATCTTAGAGAAAAAGAAAGATTATGCGGCTGTTGAAAAGATCTATCGTCAATTATTGAAACAACGTCCTGATGAACGCTGGGTTGCGATGGCATTAGCTAAGTTACTTAATATTCAAGATCGATATGAGGATGCTAAACACGTTTTAGAGCAATATTCTGATGCACACCCAGATGATAAAGATGCAAAATTATTGTTAGTTTCACTGGTTAAAACAAAAGATCCCGAAGAAGCTATCCGTTTATTAGATACTTATATAGCTCAAGATAAAGAAAACTATGAGCTTTATTTTGCTAAAGCTAAATTGTTGCTTGATCTAGGTAAAAGTGATGAGGTTATTGCGGGTTTAAAAGAGATTGTACGTTTAGATGCCGATGGCAATGATGGTCGAAAAGCAAAAATGATGTTGGCTGACAATGATTTTAAACAAGGAAATATCGAAGCGGCACAGGCTGCTGCAAAAGAAGTGCTAGCTGCTGCTCCAGAAGATGAAGCGGCACTGCAGTTAATGGCTAAAATTGAACTTAGCAATAAAAACATAGATGCGGCTGTTACTGATTTGCGGCTTATTTTAAGAAATAACCCTGAATCTGATCAGGCATTGGTTTTATTAGCACAGGCTTATATGAGTAGTGGCTCTACAGAACTGGCTGATGATAACTTCCGCCAGGCTTTAACGGTGAACCCAGGCAATACTACGGCGGCGCTTTTTGTTGCAAATAATTTAATGAAAGAGAAAGATTTAGATCGCACTGAAGAAGTGCTCACAAAAGCATTGGCAACGGCGACTAATAAAGAACCTTTATTGCAAGCTTTAGCGCAAGTTAAAATCTTGAAGAAAGATTGGCAAGGCACCCAAACGGTTGTAGATTCGTTAAAAATTGATAGGCAAGACACACCACTTACTTTATATCTTGATGGTCAGATTGCACAGGGGCAAGAACGTTACAGTGATGCAATAGAGTCCTATAAAGCGACGCTAGAAAAAGCACCTAGAATGATACGTGCATTACAAGGTCTTGCATTTAGTTATCTACAACTAGATAAAAAAGCCGAACTTTTGAGTTATTTGACGGCCTTTATTGAGAAGAATCCAAATCAAATTGCGAGTTATGGTGTATTAGCAAATTTATATACGCAAGATAAAGATTGGGATAAAGCGATTGCGACTATAAATAAGGCCTTAGAAATTGCGCCTAAGTGGCAGGGTGGTTATAGTACTTTAGCGGCTATTTATGTTTCTCAAAATCAGCCTGAAAAAGCAATGGCAAGCTATCAACGTGGAATAGATAATATTGAAAACAATACCTTTTTAATATTGCAACTGGCATCGGTCAATGAACAAAGTGGCAATTTTGAAAAGGCAAAATCACTGTATGAAGAGATTTTGGCTAAGGATGCGAATGTCGAACCGGCCATTAATAATTTGGCGAGCTTATTGAGCGATCAATTTCGTAGTGATGAAAATTTGCAAAAAGCCAAAACATTGTCAGAGGGTTTTGCATCTACAACACAACCATTTTATTTAGATACCTATGCTTGGACTCGTGTATTGTTAGGGGACTTGGATAAAACACAAACGATATTGGAACGTGTAGTGTCATTATCACCGAATGTGGCTGTATTTAACTACCACTTAGGTGCCCTTTATTTGAAGAAAGGCAATAAATTAGAGGCAGATAAATATCTTAATATAGCGAAATCATTAGCAGAGAAACAAAATGATACAGCCTTGCTTAAGAAAGTGGAGGATGCCTTAGCGCAATAAGAATGGTCATGGGTATATACCCGTGATACTTGAAGATGCAGAACTTACAACCGCGTCATTCCCGCATGCTGTTAGCGGGAATCTAAAGTATTAAGTAGATCCCAGCTAAAAGCATACTGGGATGACGGGTGAATAAAAACATGCAGTTTCAATGAGCACGGGTATATGCCCAGATTCCGGCAGGCTTGTAGCCGGAATCTACCTACAATACAAATAAATCCCCGATAGAACTGAGAGATGATGGTGACGGATGAAAAAACTGTAGGATTATTGAGTAAGGGGTATCAATTATTAGCTTGAAATCGACATTGTTTTTTAAGCAACGTGTTATCTGGTTGCCAACAGTATGGCTGATTATTGTGATGTTGTTGATTATCGCCACGCTGACATGGTTTATCTTTAAAAATTGTGCTTTATACTTAGCGAGCAATGAGCCGACGCATAGTAAATATCTAATTGTTGAAGGTTGGCAGAGTGAACAAAGCTTATTGCAAGCTTTGAATACGTTTCGAGAAGGTGGTTATACATTATTGATTACGACCGGTGGACCTGATAATCGAACGATTAATCCTAAATATAAATCGTTTGCGGAGGAGTCAGCTACTTTTTTATTAGCTCAAGGTATAGAGCGACAAAAGATAGTCAGTGTTCCTGCGCCTGCATCAGCACAAAACAGAACCTTTTTAAGTGCGGTAATGGTACGTGAATGGTTTAATTCACAGAAGTTGTTGCCTGCTTCGATAAATGTATTTACCGAAGGGGTGCATGCTAGAAGAACGCGTGCCTTATATCAATTAGCATTTGGCGATAGTGTTGAGATTGGTATTTATGCCTCAAGCCCTGAAAATTATAATTTAAAAACGTGGTGGCAGAGCAGTAGTGGTGCCAAATCAGTGATAACAGAAGTGGTGGGTATGATCTGGGTAACATGTTGTTTTAATCCTGGAGAGCAAGGATCACATCTGGAAAAGTGGGGAATTGTAAAAGGATCTAAATAGTTTATGCAATAAATCT
>CAYSGK010000100.1:0-7627 GCA_964430395.1 uncultured Methylophaga sp. | reverse complement strand
AGGTTAAACCATGAGTCTATTAAATGTTGGGGTTTCAGCCCTACTTACATCACAAAATTCATTGTCTACAGTTAGTCATAATATTAGTAATGTTAATACTGAAGGTTATAGTCGACAACGCACAGAACAAGGGACACAAAAACCAAACTTTCAGGGCGGCTATTATGTTGGTTCAGGCGTAACGACAACGGATATTACACGACGATTTGATAATTTTCTGGTATCTCAAGTTAGGGGCTTTACATCTCAAGAGTCTGAGCAAAATACATTTTTATCTTATTCAAAACAAGTAGATGATTTACTAGGTGATCCAAATATAGGATTAAATTCTGGTATGGAGGCATTTTTTAATACTGTCCAAAGCGTGTCTAATGATCCTACCTCTATTCCCGCTCGTCAGGTAATGTTATCTCAAGGAGAATTATTAGCTAATCGGTTTAATACATTAGATCAGCAACTGCGAGATTTTGATAAGCAAATAGATAGTCAGATTGTGGTCGCTGTGGATACTGTCAATTCGCTTTCTCGAGGCATTGCCAATCTAAATAATGCGATTGTTGCAGCGACATCGCAAAGTGGCGGGAAGCCTAATGACTTAATGGATCAGCGGGATCTGTTGATTACCCAACTGGCCGAATTTACAACTGTTACTACAAGTAATCAGGGAGATGGATCGATAAATGTATTTGTTGGAACTGGCCAGGCATTAGTGACCGGTTCGCAATCTGTTGATTTGAAAGTTATCCCTGATACGTCTGTTTCTCCTCAGAGGAATTCAATTGGGTTCGGAGTTGCCGGTATTGATATTACCTCACAATTAACTGGGGGAAGTATAGGTGGAGCATTTCAGGTACGGAGCAAGGTGCTTGATACAGCTAGGACAGACCTAAATAAGTTAGCATTTGATTTTGTGGATAAATTTAATACTCAACATCAATTGGGCATTGATCTTGATGGTAATGCTGGTGGATTGTTTTTTGGTGATTTATCTTCTACACCCGCAAGTGATTATGCTGCCACAATCAGTGTTGCAATTTCAGACACAAGAAAAATAGCGGCATCATCGACGACTAACCCTGCTGTGGGTAATAATGAAAATGCCTTGGCCTTGGCAAATCTGCAAACGAAAAAAACAACTACATCAGTGGGAAGTTTTTCTGATTCTTACGGTGTTTTAGTTGCCAATGTAGCTGCCCGGACACATCAGGCTGATATCAACAAAAAAACGCAGGAAGGCTTATTAAATCAAACGAAATTGAAATTTGATAGTATCGTGGGTGTGAATCTGGATGAAGAAGCTGCAAATCTCATTAAATTCCAACAGTCTTATCAGGCGGCATCACAAATTATTACAGTATCCAATACCGTTTTTAATGCGTTGATTAATGCGGTATAGGAGAAAATCATGAGAATATCATCGAATTATATTAGTCAGCAAGCCCTTAATGCAATGCTTGAGCAGCAATCTTCGCTAGGTCGGACGCAATTACAAATTTCAACAGGAAAGAAACTGCTTAGTCCCTCTGATGATCCTGTTGCAGCCGTAAAGACCTTAGATTTAGAAAGGCAGATCAACTTAACGAGGCAATATAATGATAATGCAGATACGGCGGATAACAAGTTGTCAGTTACAGAAGGATTAATTTCAAGTTCCACAAATATTCTGCAACGAATTAGAGAGCTAGCAGTGCAAGGATTAAGTGATTCAAATAATGTTGATTCGCGAAAAGCAATAGCAGAGGAAATTGATCAGTTGAATCAATCATTATTAGGGATTGCAAATACACGAGATTCTAATGGGGAATATTTGTTCTCTGGTTATGAAACAGATACCAAACCCTTTAACAGTGTGACGTCAGCTTATGCACCTACTTCACCAGGAGCAGGGGATGGCCAACGAAGTATTCGGGTGGGCGAAGGATACTCAGTAAAAATTAATGAGCCAGGGAATGCGGTTTTTGTTGCTAGCCATGATACAGTTGGCTCTCAATCCATTTTCAAAACAATTGATGATTTTGTAAATGACCTAAAAGCAAATACGGTAGGTTCAGCCTCATCTAATGGCCAGGCATTAACGAATCTTGATAGCGGTTTAGATAAATTGCTTGCTGCGAGAACAAGAATTGGTACTCGTTTGAATGCGATTGAACAGCAGCGAGAAATTAATAACTCCGTAAAATTCAGTATGGAAAAGATGTTGTCTCAGGTGCAAGATTTGGATTATGCCGAAGCGATATCAAGATTAAGTTTGCAACAAACTGGTTTAAAAGCAGCCCAGCAGACTTATGTCAAAGTTCAAGGCTTGTCATTATTTAACTTTTTATGACACACTGTCACAGGTATAGAGTTAAAAAGTAGGGAACAGCAGTGTTATGAAAGCAGTTATTTTGGCTGGTGGCTTGGGTACGCGCATCAGTGAGGAGTCCCATTTAACGCCAAAACCGATGATTACTATTGGTGGCAAGCCGATTATTTGGCATATTATGAAACATTATTCACATTATGATGTGAATGAGTTTATCATCTGTTTGGGCTATAAAGGTTATGTTATCAAAGAGTATTTTGCCAATTACTTTTTGCATATGTCAGATGTGACTTTTGACATGACAAATAATGAGATGAAAGTGCATCATAAACATGCCGAACCTTGGAAGGTGACGTTAATTGATACAGGTGAACACACCCAAACTGGAGGACGTTTAAAACAGGTTCGAGACTATCTTGATGATGAGACCTTCTGTTTTACCTATGGTGATGGTGTAGCAGATATCAATATCAGTAAGCTGATTGATTTTCATCGGCAACATGGGGCTCCCGCCACAGTGAGCGCAATACAACCACCGGGTCGTTATGGTTCGCTTAATATTGATGCCGGAACAGTGCAAAACTTTCAGGAAAAACCTGCTGGCGATGGTTCTTGGATCAATGGCGGTTTTTTTGTACTTGAGCCCAATGTTTTTGAACTCATTGATGGCCCGACTATTAGTTGGGAGCAAGGCCCCTTACAAGTATTGACGCAACAAGGTCAGTTGAAAGCTTATCAACATAGAGGTTTTTGGAAAGCTATGGATACGCTTAGGGATAAACATCAGCTTGAAGCACTTTGGGCTTCCGGAAATGCACCGTGGAAAACATGGTAATGGATTCGACCTTTTGGTCAGGTAAAAAAGTATTAATTACTGGACATACAGGGTTTAAAGGTAGTTGGTTATCACTATGGTTACAGCGATTAGGCGCTCATGTTATTGGCTTTTCCCTAGCACCGGTCACCCAGCCTAACCTTTATGACATCGCCCAAGTTGCTGAAGGCATGTGTTCCGTTATTGGGGATATTCGCGATATAGGCCTCGTTCATCAGGTCTTTCAGCAACACAAGCCAGATATTGTGATTCATATGGCTGCCCAAGCGATAGTACGCTATTCTTATCTTGAACCAATCGAAACATATCAAACCAATGTGATGGGAACCCTCAATATTCTGGAAGGGATACGAGCATGTGAAACTGTCAAAGCGGCGGTAATGGTCACAACAGATAAATGCTACGATAATAAAGAAAGAGATGCACCTTATAGTGAAGATGATGTATTGGGTGGGCATGACCCATATAGTAGTAGCAAGGCCTGTGCAGAAATATTGATTTCCTCATATCGGCGGTCTTTTTTTGCAGATAAATCTTTAGCAGCCATTGCATCGGTTCGCGCAGGAAATGTAATTGGAGGTGGTGATTGGTCAACAGACAGACTGATCCCTGATATTATAAAATCGTCTAAAAAACAAAAGCGCTTAGTAATCAGATCGCCCAATGCCATTAGGCCATGGCAATATGTATTAGACCCTTTATGTGGTTATCTATTATTGGCCGAACAGTTATTCAAGCAAGGACATAGCTATGCGCAAGCATGGAACTTTGGTCCTTTGGAAAATGATTTAAAACAGGTCAATTGGATCGCTGATTATTTTAGTGATAATTTGGCGGGCTTCAGCTGGGCTACAGCCAAAGAACCACAGTTACATGAAGCTAGCATTTTAAAACTGGATTGTACAAAAGCACATGAACTATTAGGGTGGACACCTTATTTTTCAATAAATAAAACCTTGGATAGTATTGTTGAATGGCATCAAGATCTAGATAATGGGAGAAATATGCGATCAGTTTGCAATATCCAAATAGAACAATTCTTGAATAGAGCAGGAATATCGATATCGTGATAGATAAATTAACGGCAGGCGATATTTATTGTATTTCTGATAAGGTCGCAAATTCAATACAATTGGCATTACTTCTCAGTGGGGAAGACAAAGACGGCGAAATTGATGTAATTATTTTGAATAGTAAGCGGGGCGGCCAGGATAATAATACGATTGAGTTAAACGAGAATGACTTTGATGAAAAACGTCAGGCACCACTTTACACGGGCAAACAATATAAATTAAACAAAAATGTTATTGTGAGCTATCACTCTAGAATACATTCGTCAGCATTGGAGCAAATTTTACGACAGTGTGTTATCAATAGTGTTGGCTTATATTATAGCGGGACTGTTAATAAACAACGCTTTATTCCAGAGCACAGTCCAGTACCTGTTTCGGGGAAAGTTATAGGTAGGAAAGAGTTGGAAAATCTGGTTGAATCATCACTTGATGCATGGTTGACAGCGGGACGATTTAATGAACAATTTGAACGGGCATTAGCTACTTTCATAGGCATTAAATATGTTCTGACAACTAACTCGGGTTCATCCGCCAATTTATTAGCACTCACTGCATTAACATCATCCAAATTAGGTGATAGGGCATTAAAAAAAGGAGACGAAGTACTGACGGTGGCAGCCGGTTTCCCTACTACGGTAAACCCTATTCTGCAAAATGGCCTGATCCCCGTTTTTATTGATATTGATATTAATACTTACAATATTGATGCAAGCCAAATTAGTGATGCTATCTCACCCAAAACAAAAGCCATTATGATTGCACACTCTTTAGGTAATGCCTTCAACTTGGATAAAGTTATTAGTATTGCAAGAGAACAAGATCTATGGGTCATTGAAGATTGCTGTGATGCCTTGGGTACTACCTATGCACCCAGCCAAGATCTGATCGATTACAAGGGAAAAACCATACCGAAGGGTATCCCCCAGCATGTTGGTACCTTTGGTGACGTTGCCACTTTAAGTTTTTATCCGGCTCACCATATTACCATGGGAGAAGGCGGTGCTATTTATACGAATAATGGCAAGCTTAAAACAATTATCGAATCTTTCCGTGATTGGGGGCGTGATTGTTTTTGCCTGCCAGGACATGATAATACTTGTAAAAAACGTTTTGATTATCAATTAGGAGAACTGCCTTGTGGTTATGATCATAAATATACCTATTCACATATTGGCTATAATTTGAAAATAACGGATATGCAAGCTGCTGTTGCATTGGCTCAAATGGAACGTTTGCCAGAGTTTATACAGACAAGAAAAGATAATTTTTCTCGGCTTTATCAGGGGCTATCTTCGTTAACAGATTATTTGATATTGCCTACAGCTGAAAAAAATGCTGACCCATCATGGTTTGGTTTCGCTATTACTTTAAAGCAGGAAAATAAGCGTGCTGAGCTTATCCGGTTTTTAGAAAGCCGAAAAATAGCCAGTCGATTGTTATTTGGAGGAAATTTAATCAAACAGCCATATTTTAACGGACAAGATTATCGCATTGTTGGTCATTTAGAAGTGACAAATCAAGTGATGAATAATACGCTATGGTTAGGAGTTTTTCCGGCAATTACTAATGAAATGGTTGATTACATAATTCAATCGCTAACAGAATTTTTTGGTTAAATATTTATGAAAAAAGACAATGCTTTCTACCATGATTTATTTGTATTGGAATTGGCTAATAATCATCAAGGTTCAGTAGAACATGGTAAAGAGGTGATTCAGCAGATGAAGGAGGTATGTGATAATTTCCCTTTTCAATTTGCATTTAAGTTGCAATATCGTAATTTAGATAAATTTATTCACCCTGATTTTAAAGAACGGCAAGATATTAAATATGTAAAGCGTTTCCGTGACACACAGTTAAATGAGCAACAATTACTGGAATTAAAGCTTGCCGTAGATGATGCGGGCTTTATTTCTATGTGTACGCCATTTGATGAAGAGTCTGTATCATGGATAGAAAATCATGGTTTTCAGATATTAAAAATAGCATCGTGTTCGTTAACTGACTGGCCGTTATTAGAGCGGATTGCACAGTCATCATTGCCATTAGTCGCATCCACAGCGGGGGCTACATTAGATGAAATAGAAAAAGTAGTCCAATTCTTTCAGCATCGAAACAAGTCTCTGGCGGTAATGCATTGTGTCGGTGAATATCCAACACCTAGAGAACGTCTACAATTAGGACAAATTTCATTGTTGAAAAAAACCTTCCCTGATATTCCTATCGGCTATTCAACACATGAACAACCCGATGAAATTGAAGCCGTAAAAATGGCGATTGCTCAGGGGGCGCAATTATTTGAGAAACATGTTGGTGTTGGCGAATTAAATGGCTATTCAGCCAATCCTGAGCAAGTATATGCCTGGCTTGAATCAGCTCAACAAGGTTTTGAAATGCTAGGGCTGAGAGAAGAGCGGGTTGAAGTGACGGATAAAGAAATTGCTACCCTCAACTCTTTACGCCGAGGCGTATTTGCAAAGCGGGATTTAGTGGTTGGCAAAATCCTACAACCCGATGACTATTTTTTAGCTATACCCAGTCAAGAAGGGCAGTTATTAGCCAATGATTTATCTAAATACAGCCAGTATATGATTAAAACCAAGATCAGTGAAAAAGAGGCAGTACTCTTTTCGGGCATAGACAGTTCTGATATTCGTCCTAAAGTAGTTGATATTCTTGGCAAAGTAAGTGCGTTATTACGAGATGCCAGAGTGACGATTGCTGATGGTGTCCAATGTCAGATTTCTCATCATTATGGTATCACCAACTTTTTTCAAACAGGTGCAACACTTATTGAAATAATTAATCGGGAATATTGTAAAAAGATTATTGTTATGTTGCCAGGGCAACAGCATCCTGTACATTATCATACTAAAAAGGAAGAAACATTTAATATCTTGAAGGGTGAGCTACAATTGATGTTAAAGGGTGAATTTCAAACCTTATCTGCTGGAGATATGGTAACAGTTGGTCGAGGAGAGAAGCATAGTTTTAGTACTAAAGCGGGAGTAGTATTTGAGGAGATCTCTACCACCGACCAGCAAGATGATTCTTTTTATGATGACGACACTATTAATAGTAATACCAATAGAAAAACACCCTTATTATTTAGATCTGAATGGCTACAGGTAGAATGGTAATGAAGCAACGTGTAGCAGATTATATCTTTGAGAGAGTTGCCGCATTAGGTGTTAAAGATGTCTTTTTATTACCTGGTGGTGGGGCTATGCATTTGGTCGATGCCTTAGGCCAAAATGACGATCTCAACTTTATTCCTTGTCATCACGAACAAGCAGCCGCCATTGCCGCCGAAGCCTATGCACGCGTTAATGAAAAGATAGGTGTCGCTTTGGTAACAACGGGGCCAGGGGCTTTGAACACGTTAACTGCCGTTGCAGGCGCATGGATCGAATC